>JALWGO010000121.1 GCA_027038805.1 Thermoprotei archaeon | reverse complement strand
GCTAATGTTGTTATTTGTCAGAAGGGTATTGATGATGTTGCTCAACACTTCCTTGCCAAGAAGAAGATACTAGCAGTTAGAAGAGTAAAAAGAAGCGACATGGAAAAACTAGCAAACGCAACCCAGGCAAGGATAATAACACATATTGAGGATCTTACAGAAAAAGACCTAGGATACGCAGAACTAGTAGAAGAAAGAAAAGTCGGCAATGATAAAATGGTATTCATAGAAGGATGCAAGAACCCCAAAGCAGTAAGTATTGTTATACGTGGAGGTCTAGAAAGACTAGTAGATGAAGCCGAAAGAGCACTAAGGGACGCGTTAAGTAGTGTGGCTGATGTAATAAGAGACGGTAGGATAGTGGCTGGTGGAGGAGCAACAGAAATAGAGCTTGCCAAGTACTTGAAAGATTATGCAGCTAAGTTCTCCGGTAAAGAACAATTAGTTATAAAGGCATATGCCAAAGCTTTAGAAGGTCTTGTAGCGGCATTAATAGAAAACGCAGGATACGATCCAGTAGAAAAGCTAATAGAACTAAGAAGTGCTCATGCTAAGCCCGACGGACTCTGGTATGGATTCAATGTATTTACAGGAAAAGTAGAAGATATGATGGCCTTGGGTGTTATTGAACCAGCAGCAGTAAAGGCTAATGCTATAAAGGCTGCTACGGAGGCAGCAACATTAATACTAAGAATAGACGATGTGATAGCGGCATCAAGGACTGGTAAGGAAGAAGAGGAGAAGAAGGGTAAGAAGGAAGAAGAGGAAGAATAACCGTAACATTTTTACTCATAAGTTATTTTTATAATAAGTGGTTCCTTGAAGATTCCGCCTGTAAAAACAGCTTCGCCAATATATAGGCGTGGCAAAATTCTTACATAGCTCAATGGTATTATTTGTTTAAGTTTTTCTAAATCAATTGGAGAGACAGTATTATGTATTATTTTATTAAATGTATTAGCTATAATATTATTAGTCAGATTATTTATGCTTTGTTCTATTATAATAAAGCCTAGGTCGTATTTTCTAGACTCTGCCACCATTTGATCTAATATCATATTATTGTATTGGAGCAGATTATGGGTTTCCTCTATTATAATTAGTATGGGGTTTTTTATTAAATACAGTGACTTATATTCAAAGATTGTTTTAAGCATTATTGAAGTATATATGGTCCTTAACTTTACGTTTATAATCGTTGATAAATCGATGACTATAATATTTGGTCTATTATTTGTATTTATGAAAATTTCGTTTATTCTATCCTTGTTGGAGAATAAGAATAAGCCCTGGCCTCTTGCAAGAGTATAGATTTTACGATAAAGGGCTTGCATGACTTCTAGCTCACTTCTAATACTGGTTCTTTCTTTCTCGTTCTCTATACTTCTTAGTATGTCAAGGAAGGTCGCTGTGTTTTTGTTTTCACATATTTTCTCAGTAATCTTCGCTAACATATACGTTTGGGGAGGAGTTAATTGAAGAGATGCTTCAATAATTTGCAGGGTTGTTTCAAGATCAGTGTTACAATTTATTGGAGGAATGCTTATGTTTGTTTTGCCAGGTTTCCCTGGCATATAGATTCTGGTATCATATCTACTACTTATAGTAGTATACTCTCTATGCCAGTCAAAAATAATTATGTATCCATCATATTTTTTTCTAGCCAGCGAGGTTATTATCTTCTTGGCTGTCGTTGTTTTCCCGCTACCGCTTCCACCCATTATTAGTGTATGTCTGTATAAGTATTCTATTGGTAGTAGCGCGTCTATTTCTGGATAAATGTTTAAGCTTCTTCCTAATACGATGTACTCATTGTTTTGTATTGATGTTTTATTCATTAAAATGTGCTCGTCATATCTTAATTCTCTTTTCGGATAGTTTACTTCTGATTTAGTTAAAACATAATGTATTTTTGGGATACTATTTTTTCTCATCTTTGCGGCGATAAGAGGAAGGATAATATAGTCCTTTAATTTAAAATTTGTTCTATCACTTATATTGATTTGTGGTTTAAAAATATTGGCTATCTTATTAAATGAATAAATGTTTTCAATTAATCTTTCAAACGTTTTTGAATAAATCACTAAGTATGTGGTGTAATAGTTTTTCTTAATTAGGCTTACAACGCTATAGAGACTTTCTAAATTATCTATGCTATTCATTAAAGCATTTATGAATCTATTATATTCATCTAAATTTAAGTCGTCTTTACGGGAGATTTCATAAACCTTTATATAGTGTTTCTCATTATTTGTTTCAATAACTAATACAGGACCTACACTCTTATTATTAAATACTTTCTTTGGAAAGTTGTTAAAGGTATTCGTGTAGATCCCTATTATAATGTATTTTATTTAAAATGTTGTATGTTAAGTGATTAACTAGTGCTACATATTCTCACATATACTTTATCCATTGGCTTAAAGTTATGTTTAAAGTCTCCTAATAGTCTAATTATATAACCGCCTATTGAGATCAACAGTTTAGTTTTACCGTCGGCGTTAGTTATTGAGAAAACATAGCCTTGTCCACAATAATCTGTGCTTGGATTACAGTCTGGTTTCTCTTTAAGAATTTTGAGCTTTATTTTCTTAGTATTCTTGAAGATGTTGAGTTCTCTATGTATATCGAATGTTAATTCTACTTGATTATTACAAGTTGCCGTTATGAGGTCAACTAATGGTATCTTTGATTTAGTAATCATTATGTTGCTGCATTCTAATTCAAGTACATCCACAGAGGTCACCGAGCACGTTTATGTAAAGTTGCTTTATATTTCTGTCTATACTAATACACTGTGCTGGGAGTAAAATATGAGTATGACAATGGTGTCTCGTAGGCTAGTATCAGAGATAAGTAGCTGGCAGGGTAAGAAGATATTTGTTCGTCTTGTTGATGGAAGACACTATGAGGGGGTAGTTGAAGCTATAGACAATCAGTCTCTGAACGTATTGTTATCGGATGCTGTAAACGAGAAAGGTGAGAGATTTCATAAAGTATTGATACGGGGGCAGCAGATATCAGAGATTATTATACCGCAGCAAGAATTATTTGATCCACAAGAATTCGCTGAAATACTTGAAAGAGAATTGAAACTTGCGCCTGGAGCAATAAAGGTGTATCCAGAAATAGAAACGGTAATGGTCTATGGGATAAAGGTTACTAGAAATGGTGTAGAGGGTTCTGGCCCGCTAGCACAGAAGGTTTACAGTATATTTGAGAAATACATATCTTCGAAGCAAGGCAAGAGCAGTAGTACGTAGGTATAGTCTATGTTTGAAATAAAGGATAAGGATCTAGCTGGTAGAATAGGTGTAATAACTACTAGGCACGGTAAAATAGAAACCCCCTATCTTTTTCCAGTAATAAATCCTCGTAAACAAGAATTATCCTTACAAGATATAAGAGACATAGGTTTCTCCGCTATTATAACAAATGCTTGGCTTATAAACAAATATTATGATAGCGAAGCTGTAGAGAGAAAGTTACATAATCTCTTAGGATTCGATGGACCGATAATGACTGATTCTGGTGCATATCAAGAGCTACATTATGGTTATGTGGAGGCAGATCCTATAGAGATAGTTAGATACCAAATAAGTATAGGTTCAGACATATCAGTTATATTAGATAAACCCACACCTAGTAATGCATCGCTATCAGAAGCTTTAGAAAGTGTAAGGGAAACATATAGGAGGGCTTTACGAGTAATAGACATAATAAGAGGAAGCAATAACTTATGGGTTTATCCCATTCAAGGAGCACCCTATATTGACGCAATACTGGAAGCGGTAGAGCATGCATGGAATCCTATAGTATATAATACATTTGGTTTATATGCGATAGGAAGTCCTACAAAATTACTTGAAAGATACGATTATTCAACAATTATTCGTATCGTCGCGGAAGCAAAAATGAGGCTTCCTCCAGATAAGCCAGTGCACTTGTTTGGAGCAGGTCACCCAATGATAATACCATTCATGGTTGCTTTAGGCATAGACACCTTTGATTCAGCATCATATATACTTTACGCGCGAGATGAAAGGTTAATGACGCCTAGAGGAACTGTTAGACTACAAGAACTAGATTATCTTCCATGTGTTTGCCCTATATGTAGCAAGTATAGTGTTAAAGAATTAAAGGAAATGAATAAAAAGGATAGAATAAAACTAATAGCAAAACATAATTTATATGTAATTCACCAGGAGTTGAAGAACGTTAAACAAGCTATAAGGGAAAATAGGCTATGGGAGCTTCTTGAGGAGAAAGCTAAAAGTCACCCCTCTCTTTATGACGCTTTTAAGACGTTAATAAGATACCATAACTATATGGAAAAACGAGCCCCCTCATTCAAATCACTAGCTAGAGGTATATTCCTATACGATGCTCCGTCAATATACAGACCTCATGTAATGAGGCATCGTCAGAAAATAATGCAAACGTATATGCCAGAATACGAAAACATATTGTTTTTACCCTTAAATTCACATGTAAAGAAAGATTTATCATTATATGTAAAGAGGGTTGTTGAGAATACTGTAAATAACATGGATTATTCCGAAGTTATATTTTATATTCCCTTCTTCGGTCTAATTCCATTAAATATAATAGATGTATATCCTCTATTCCAATTCGAGATTCCGGACTACATATCTGAGAGCGTGTTAAAGGATCTAGTAGAGTTCTTCCTCAAGTTTTTGAGAAAACTTGACAGCACGGCTACTGAGAAAAGAAATATCTATGTGTTTTCGGCAAAGGACGTTAATTGGAGTATCAAGGTAACTGATTCATTAAAGCACGATATAAATAAGTACTTATTCAAGCACTTAGTTATAGAGTTCATAAATATTTAATAAACAGAATTATTGAGGTCTTGTTAGTTTACATGTATACTCTCTCTCCAGTGACATGCTTGGCTGCTTCTTCCTGTTTCTTTATTAATTCGCTAATTTCTTTTTCCAGTCTTTCGGCATCTTCGTATAGTTTACTTGTATCTACCTTGAAACCATAGAGTTCGTTTAAGACTTCTATAGCTGTAGCTGCAGCTCTTGGGTCAAATTGAAGAGGCTCCGTATATGGTAGTATAACGATACTTGGTATTTTGTATAACTCTGCATACATTACCGTATATGCTAGGGGCCCTATTATATACAATCCTTTCTCCATTAGTGGGCTTTCTAGTGTTTTACTATAACTAGATGTGGAGAACCAGCGGTATTTTTCTTCTCCCTTTTTAAAGCGTTTATCTAATCCTCCTATTAGAACTAGCTCAGAGACACTGTTTTCCTTTAGCCATTTGGTAAGTGTTTGAGCGTATTCTTGCCTATCCTTTTTATCAGGGAGTACATGGTTTACTATAACAGTGAGTTTCTCATTGTCGCTGAATATTTCGAAGGGAAAAGTTATTCCATAATCTTCTAGCATAGTGTATTCTGGTAATCTACTAGTTATTATAACACCAACTCTGTCAAGCTTCCTCTCTTTTGCTAGGTACCTCGTAGCTATGTATCCAGTATAGCCAAAACCCGGAAATCCTGTCACAACTATATGTTTACTTAACTCTACCTTTTCAAATAGCTCTATCCGTACGTTCTTTCTCGACATAATAATTACCTCGGTTCTAAGTCTCTAACTGTTTCACGTATTCTTACAGCTTCACCTCTTGTAAAGAATAATATTTCTTCCGGAGATAACTTCAATGTGCCAACTCCTAGAAGACGATCATCTTCATCTACTACTATTACCTCATCACCATATCTGCGGTTTTCATCTACGCTTAGAACGTGTCTAGAAAAGACATTACCGCCATTTTCAATGTATTCTGCAATATCGCTGACTACAACAACCCTATATTCCGGTGTACGAGTATTTTTCCATAAGAGATACGCACCATATATTCTTAATAATATTTTGAAATCCTCGGCGCGTATCGTGAATAGGGGCTTGTCTTCTAGATATACTTCTCTTATTCTTAAAGTATTAGGGGATTTGTACGCGTATATTCGGGATAGATTATTGGAACTGCCTAGTAGTATGTCGCTTATCTTTGGGCCAAACTGGTAATCTATTACTTGTTTGAGTTTATAAAAATCTTCTCTTGTAATTTGACTTATTTTTCTCCTCATATACTCATACCCACGCTATTATAGGCGCCCCTAGCCCTGGCTCCCGGCATGCCTAGAACTTTTCGAACTGCTTTGATGAAGTCCTCCATTCTAACAATCTTTCGTTTACTGCGTAGCGCGTTATAGCCAGCTTCAGTACATATTGCTTTAATATCTGCTCCGCTAGCTCCAGCAGTCATTTCAGCTATTCTCCATAAATCTACATCTTCAGCCAGCTTCATTCGCCTTGTATGTATCTTTAATATTTCATATCTACCGTTCTTGTCGGGGAGAGGTATTTCTATTATTCGGTCAAACCTGCCCGGCCTTAATATCGCTGGGTCTAAGATGTCGATACGGTTGGTTGCGGCTATAACCTTAACGTTATCTAGAGGGTCGAATCCATCTATTTCTGCAAGGAGTTGCATGAGTGTTCTTTGGACTTCTCTTTCTCCACTTGTACCTACATCGAGTCTTTTGGCTGCTATAGCATCTATTTCGTCAATGAATATAATTGTAGGGGCTTTGCGTCTAGCTAGTCTAAACACTTCTCTTACGATTCTTGCTCCTTCACCTATGAATTTTTGCACAAATTCTGAAGCTACAACTCTTATGAAAGTCGCATTTGTTTCATGTGCTACAGCTTTAGCTAGTAGTGTTTTACCACAACCAGGGGGACCGTAAAGTAGTACTCCCTTAGGTGGATCTATGCCAAGCTCTCTAAAGAGTTCTGGATGCTTGAGTGGTAGCTCTACTACTTCTCTAATCTCTTGTATTTGTTTGCTTAATCCTCCTATATCATTGAATGTCACCTTGGGTCTCTCTATAACCTCCATTGCTCTTACGTAAGGATCTTCGCTGCGGGGTAGTATTTCAACTATCATTGATCCTCTATTATTTAATGCTACCCTGGTACCGGGTAACAGCTTCTCTCTATCTATTGAATTACTTATATTTACTATTAGGTTTGGACCAGTAGTGCTTTTAACTATAGCCCTATTATCATCTAGTATTTCTAGTACCATGGCTTCAATTAACGGGGGAGCCATTAGTTTCTCTACTTCGCTCTTATAGTACTTTAACTCTCTTCTAAGTGAAGCCCTCTCGGTCTCTAGCTCTCTTATTCTTCTCTCAAGGAACCTAACATACTCCATGAGAGATTCTATATCTATGTTTATATGATCATCACTAACAGTAGCCATATAATAGCCCCTGTACAGATAGGTTTCCCACGGTAACACTAAATAATGGTTTTCAGCTAATAAATAGTTGGGTGCATTAAATGAGCTCTAGTGATATAGTATATTGCGAGCTATGTGGGACACCTATAAGAAGACGAGATGCTGTGCGCATAGTATTGGAAGGGGCAACTCTTCTAGTTTGCCCTAGATGTGCGGCGAGAATTAAAAGTAAGAAAAAGAACGAGTACACGAATCCACGTATGTCGGTAGCTAGAAAAGGGGCTCCAGCAAGGAATTATTCGGTTAAAAAACCAGTAAAACCGGCTTTGAGGAGAAGAGGTATAAGCAAACGTATGTTAGAGTCTTATGAAGTAGTTCCAGACTATGCATCAAGGATTAGATCTGCGCGCCAGAGGTTAGGGTGGACGACACGGATATTGGCTGAGAAGGTTGGAGAGCCGGAATCGGTTATAAAAAGAATAGAGGATGGACGGTTAATGCCTACTATTGACATGGCCATGAGGTTAGAGAAGGTATTGAAAATAAAGCTTCTTCAACCAGTAGTTGAAGATGTAGAGGAGTTATCTAAATATACTGGGCGAGTAGATACGGAGTTAACACTTGGTGATATAGCGAATATAAGAGTTAGAAAGAAGGGTACATGATAATATGAGTAATAGAATAGTATTGGTGGTTCCAAAGAACAGTATGGATTACCTAGAAGAAGCATATATGCTTGTAAAAACAGTTGGATTAGAAGTAGCAGAGACCGTTTATATAAGAAAGCCCAACCCTAGGTACTATTTATCACTTTACACTTCTAATAAAATAAGAAGCATAATTAAAAACGACGGTATAAACCGCTTAATAATATATGATCTAGTAAAACCCCATCAAATGATAAACTTAATGAAAGAGTTACGTGTAGAGATCTGGGATAGAACTAGACTAATACTAGAAATATTCAACATACATGCCGGATCCATGGAGGCAAAACTACAAATAGAGCTAGCAAAGATCAAGCACGAACTACCACTAATAAGAGAATACATTAGACAAGCAAAGATAACAGAGCTACCAGGATTCCTAGGACCCGGACAATATGCTATTGACGCCTACTATAGAATGCTTCGGTCAAGAGAAGCATCAATACGTAAGAAATTAAATAAATTAAAGTTACGGCGAATCAATAGAATAAAGAATAGAAGAGAACAAGGCTTTACCCACGTAGCTATCACAGGATACACATCCGCTGGGAAGACAACACTATTTAACACGTTAACAAAGGAAAGAAAACCTACGGGCCCTGAAGCCTTCACAACACTTCACCCCAAGACAAAGAGAGCAACAATAAAGAGTAATGATATATTATTTACTGATACCGTAGGCTTCATTCGAAGCGTCCCAGTAGAAATAATAGAGGCTTTCCACGCCACGTTAGCTGAAGTATTATTCTCAGATCTAGTCTTATTAGTAGTTGATTCATCGGATCCCGATTCAGACCTAATAGAGAAGGTGGAAACCAGTGTTACAACACTGAAGAAAATAGGTCTCAGCGGAGTCCCAATAATTATAGCATTAAATAAAATAGACCTCATTCCTCCAAGCGATGTTCAGAGGAAAAGAGAATTAGTCAAAAACTATGCAACGCTATATTATTCTCCCATCACAGATGTTGTACCGGTTTCAGCCCTTAAGGGTATGGGGTTAGAATCTTTGAGGGAATCCTTATGGAACACACTCTTCAAGAACAAGTTCAAAGACCGTGGAATAGAGTCTACGTACTGAGACTAGGTCATAGACCCGGACGTGATAAACGTATAACAACGCATGTTGCACTAGTAGCACGAGCTTTTGGGGCCAATGGTTTTATACTAGCAGATGTCGTAGACGAGGGGTTAAAAGAATCTTTACTAAAGATTGAAAAATCGTGGGGGCGGGGTATTAGTTATTTCGAGATGGGGATAAACCCTGTAGAGTATATTAATAAGTGGAAGAAGAATGGCGGAGAAGTAATACATCTAACTATGTATGGAGTCCATGTCGACTTCATAATAGATGAGATCAAGAGATCTAATAGAGACAAACTAGTTATAGTGGGGGCTGAAAAAGTGCCTAGAATAATATATGATTTAGCACACTATAATGTGGCAATAGGCTATCAGCCTCATTCAGAAGTTGCAGCTCTAGCTATATTCTTGGATAAGCTTTTTAGTGGAAGTGAGCTATACTTAGAATACTCGGGTGCTCGCTTAAGAATAATACCAGAATACAATGGAAAGAAGGTGATAAGATGTCGTCATTAGAGGAGCTCTTAGACTTCATAGAAACGGTTATGGGCCCCTATGCGAGAAAAGTGTTTGAATACCTTGTAGAATTAGGTGAAGAAGCTAGTGATAGCCAAATATCCGAGGCATTGGGGTTAAAGGTTAATGAAGTAAGGAAAGCTCTCTACGCTTTATCGGAGTACGGGTTACTATCTTATAGGCGTGTGAGGAGCAAGGAGACTGGCTGGTTCATATATTATTGGCGAATAAACATAGACGATATAAACGGCATATTATTGTTAAGGAAGAAAGAGATATTGAAGAAGCTAAAAGAGAGACTAAACTATGAGAGCGAAAACTCATTCTACTACTGTCCAGTCGACGGTACACGATATACTTTCGACGAAGCCTTCGAGAACGGCTTCATATGCCCTCGCTGTGGAGCAGAGTTAATCTACATAGATAACGAGAAAACAAAGAAGATCCTACTAGAGAGGATAAGGATCCTAGAAGAGGAACTAAGACGTGAACTACGCTCCCCGAATAATTGACCTATTCTGTGGTGCCGGCGGCTTCGGTCTGGGATTCAAGCAAGCGGGGTTCCGAATAGTTCTCGGAGTAGACAATGATAAAGCACCAGCGAGATCCTATAAGTATAATTTCCCGGAAGCCATAGTATTAGCAGAAGATGTAAAGAACATAACTGGTAGAGATATAGAACTAATTCTAGGACAACTAGGCTTAGAAGCAAGTGATATAGACGTTATTATAGGAAGCCCTCCCTGCGAACCCTTTACCGCAGCTAATCCGCGTAGGAAGAAGAACCCCCTAGATAGATTATACGTTGACCCTATAGGTAGACTCGTTCTACACTACATAAGAATCGTTGGTGAACTTAAACCAAGAATATTCGTAATGGAAAACGTTCCAAGCCTACTTGAAAAACCCATAATGAACGCTATTCGTAGAGAGTTTGCTAGAATAGGATACAAGCAAGTATACTTTAACCTATTGAGAGCAGAGGATTACTGTACCCCATCCCATAGGCTCAGAGTATTTGTCTCTAACGTGAAATTAAAGCCCGAGAAGAAGTGTAAGAAGCCTCCAACAGTTATGGATGCTCTAAGAGACCTACCGCCTCCCGGCTCAGATTACCCACCCAACCATAACCTCTACAACGTCCCCTACCGCAAGCTTAAACGAATAGCAAGACTTCGATGGGGTCAGCCACTAATATACTATAAGGGGGCTCGAAGAAAACTACCTAACCTAATAAGACTAGACCCCAACCGTCACGCCCCCACCGTTCTAGGCTCCTCGCGCTTCATACACCCCTTTGAGAACAGGTTCTTGACCGTGAGAGAACAGGCTAGGCTCATGGGCTACCCAGATGACCACGTATTCCTAGGGGGTAGAGAAGAACAGTACAACCAGGTTGGTGAATCGGTTCCAGTCCCGTTAGCAAAAGCTATAGCTGAGGACGTTCTCAGAAAGCTAAGGGAAGAGTTATGAAGAAAATACTAGTCCTACACGATATAGCAAGCGTTCAAAGACTAAACGATATGGCGAAGATAGCTTTCGGCCTAGAAGACTATGTCTTCGTAGTAACAAAGCCATCAGCAGCTGCAGCACAAATAGGTATACCAGAACTCTATAAAACAGCTTACAAGAAGGGTAAAGCCGTAATAGTTTTACCGGATATAAACGATGCAATAGAACTCTTTAAGCCATCAACAATTATTACGATATCACACCAATACGGTGAACCCTTCAACCCCTCGAAAATAAAGCTAGAAGAACCATTAATGATAGTCGTAGGGGGAACCGATACGGGGCTCGCGAAAAAAGAAGCCTTTCTAGGCAACCCCGTGAAACCGCCAATCGGGGGAGACCTAGGACCAGTTGCTAGTACAGCAATAATATTATATATCCTCGAAAAAGAATTATCCGCGAAGAATTAATATCCCCCCACCCATCTACAACAATAGCCGGAGAGAGCTAGGGCCCGTCGTCTAGCCTGGTTAGGACGCCGCCCTTACGAGGCGGAGGTCCGGGGTTCAAGTCCCCGCGGGCCCACCAAACAATGAATCAAAGTTCTCTACGAGTTAAAGCCTAATTAATAAGTATTAACATATTGTTAAACTCGGATATGATGACAACCTCCGACCCCGACTCCCCGAGTCTCCCTATAGGCTTGGGGTTATGGGGAGGCCCTGCGATGCTGACTATCTTCTAGTTTTTAACAGGTAGCCTGCTTTACTCTTCTCTACCCTATCTAGTATTTTCAAAATCCTCAGCGCTAAAACCAGTAGTCTAGGAGAAATATTGGTTGAGAAGACTAGGTCGTTGAGAGTAAACTCCTGGTTAGGAGCATTTCTTAGAACCCTCTCAACGGTATCAACTATGCTGGCTGGTATAGTGTAGGGGATTACGCGGTTTCTCCTCACCCTCACAACAATGTATTCCCCATTTATCTTTAACACATAGTTCCTATTATAGTAGCGTGTATTCCTTGTTATTTCGTCGAGTAGATTTATAGCGTCTTCAGCTACACGATAGTATCTCTTATCACCCTCTCTAGAAACACTCACTATGCCTATCTTAGAAAGCCACCATAATGCACGCCTCACAATACTAGACTTCACACCAAGTATACGGGATACATCGCTAATAGTCCCCATGGGGTTTCGTGAAACATATACTAGGAATGGGAGGAGCCAGGGCTTCGACTTCAAGAACCCTCTAAGACTCTTCTCCAACCCCGTGTACTCTATAGTATCATTCACTATTGCCACCACTTTTCTCTAACCTAATACCTCCTCCAGGCTTAAAAATACGTTATACAAGCCCCTTACGGGTAATGTAAAACATATATGCTGGCTGGAACTATTACAAGGGTAAGAAAAACACGTAATGTATTGTAGGTGGAATACAAGTTGGACTATAAGGTAAAGGATCTAGGATTAGCCCCCAGGGGGAGGCTTCAACTAGAATGGGCTGAAAAACACATGCCAGTCCTACTACTAATACGCGAGCGGTTCTCCAAGGAGAAGTCATTGGAAGGCCTCCGTATAGGAGCAGTACTCCACGTAACCAAGGAGACGGGTGTGCTCATCCGAACCCTACTAGCTGGCGGCGCTGAGGTATATCTAGCAGCAAGTAATCCCCTCTCAACTCAAGACGAGGTAGCAGCAGCATTAGTAGAGGAGGGAGCCCACGTCTATGCCTGGAGGGGGCAGAGCCAAGAAGAATATTATTGGTGCATAAAACAGGTGGCAGAATCCAATC
>JALWGO010000120.1 GCA_027038805.1 Thermoprotei archaeon | reverse complement strand
TATACACAGCACTCTGAATAACAACAAAGTTGAGATTATCAAGCTGAGTCTTCGGAACATTTATCGGCGGCGAAGTAATCCTCTGAACAAGCCTCTCAACAGAAGCAGCATGAAAAGTAGCTAGAACAGGGTGGCCGGTATTGTGGAGTGCTATAGGAACTTCTCCGCCAATAAATAGTTCTGTTTCTGGTACGGATATATCGTATACATAGCCGTTGTACTCTTTTTCTCTCACGTCAATTACTTCTAGGACAGCTATATCGCTGTCTAATAGCTTCCTCGCTCTATCCAGGAGACTCCTTGATTTATCATCGAGTTTGTTCTCGTATTTTTCTATGAATTCTATTATCTTTCTCGCTGTTTTCCTTAAGACGTATCTCTGTCTCCCTAGCCTATATCTGCGCACGATATAGGTTAGATTCAATGGCAGCTTTGTTACCAAGCCATTCTTTTCCATTATATTAATTAATGGTTTTAGCGGGAATCTCTCACTCCAAACCCTAATACCCCGTCCCTTGAATAATCTCACATGAATGTCATAGTATTTGCCGTATCCCTTGTCACTGGTCTCAAATATCTTTGACTCGAGTCCAGCAAGCCTTGCTAGCCATACTAGTTGTATTGCAAGTCTCTTGTTCTTTGTAGTGTATACAACTATTCCTCCCCTTATACTAGTTCTACAAGCATCCGCCATGTAGCCCTTGAAGAACTCCTTGATCACGCTAGGTGGCGAGTCCCATAACTCGCTTGGTATGTGTTTCTTGGATAAGTCCTCGCCCATGATGTTTGAGATCATGTAGGCTAGTGGAGCATTGTATACTCTAATAATATTGTATGTTCTTCTATTCCTTACTGATATAGTAGTATCATATCTCTTAGCTACGGCAATAGCTTTCCCAGCTATAGCGGACTCTCTAGTACCCATGGAGAGGACAAGTACGGGGTTTTTACCATTCTTGTGTTCAATACATCCATCTACTAAGTAGGCTCCTAGTAGGAAAGCTAGGTCTTCGTCGAGAACCAATTGTTTACTTAGTTTTCTACTTCCTCTAATCCTAAAGTATTCTTTCTCGACTTCCCTTGTCCTACCATGCTTGCTCACTAGTTCGTATGCTTTGATAGTTACTGGCTTAATCTTTTCTACATGTCTCTTAACGAATGATACAAGTAGATCCCCTCTCTTCAACTGGCTTACAGGCTTTGGTCTTACTTCTAGGGTTTCCTCATCTAGTACAAAGACGCTGTGCGAACCCGTTGCTTTTAGGGCTCCCTTGCCCTCATATGTTATCTCATAGATCTTGGAAGCCTTGTGGCGGAGCACATACTTTATTTTAGACCATTTCACGGTACCGTCTCGATTCATTGATAACACGAGGTAGTTGTTAACTGGCTTCGCTATCCTCTCCTCGTTGAAGGAGTAGAAGCTGTCAACGAACTCTCCTATGTTGACTAATCGTACTTCACCCGTCCTTGCATCTTTTATTAGAACTGGTGTGTCCCAGGACACGCTCTGCATTGCCTGGAAGGCTACGTTTCCTTCGGCTCCTCTTATCTCGCCTACTATTATGTAGTTTGGTCTTTGTCTTAGTGCTGCTTTTAGTAGGTCGAACATGGTTACGCTTGTTTCTATGCTTCCGGTGTCTCTGGTTAGTTCTCTGACCCAGTTTTCGTGGGGTACTTGTATTTCAGCTGTGTCTTCTATTGATACTATTTTTGCTGTTGGTCTTATGAAGGCTATTATAGCGTTTAGTGTTGTTGTTTTACCTGAAGCTGTTTCTCCTGATATGAACCCGCTCATTCCTTCAAGTAATAGTATCCATAGGTAGGCTGCTACTAGTTCGTCCATAGTGCCCCAGTCTATTATCTGGATAATGCTTATGGGTACTTTGCTGAACTTTCTTATAGTGAAGTTGCTTCCCTTTAAGCTAACGTCTCCTCCAAAGACTATGTTGATACGGCTACCGTCTGGAAGTGAGGCGTCTACTATTGGTCTCGCATGGCTTACCGGCTTACCTATCCTCTCGCTTAGCTCTATGACAAACTTGTCTAGCTCCTCAGGTGTATCGAATTTTATGTTTGTTTCAAGGGGGCCGAATATCTTGTGGACTATATAGATGTATCCTACTCCAGTACACGAGATATCCTCGATGTACTTGTCTTTTAGTAGGGGGTCTAATACTCCTAATCCCACCTTATCTCTTATCAAGTAATATTTGAGTACCTCGAAGTCTCTATGATAAACCGGGATACGGCGTGGTATTTTCTTCGAGTTCAATATACTCTTATAGTCAACTCTATTTCCGACCCGAATTACAACCTTATCGAGTATTCGTAGGAGTATGCGTTTCTTCTCCTCCATGTCAACTGCAACGTCTTTCTCCGTAATAACCTCGGCTATCTTCACCTCAATTATCTTGAATAATTCTGCTGGGGGTCTGGGAGGCTCAATTATAACATATTTACGGTAACCCGAAACTGTTCCACCAGGAGGCATGTATATGTGAATGAACACGCCATCATCTACAGGGTACATTACGTTTACTTCCGCCGCCTTCTTTAACTTACTCGGTAAATCTTTTGTATAGTATGCTGGGAATCCAACCTCACTAGCAATTCTTCTAATATACCTTGCTAGATAGGGATATCTTCGAGCCGCCGCTATGAGGTCTGGTAGTCCCTCAACAACTATTTGCCTCTGCACCGCCACTACCATCACCTCTCCTCTATGCTTTAGCTAATGCTACTGGTACTATCTTTATGCCGAAGGCGGGGTCTACGTCGAAGGCTATTAGGGTCTCAGCCATTGATGGAGCTCCTCTTATCTTAACAATACTCATCGCTTTGACTGATCTTCCACCTACTTCTGCTAGAGATAGCTTGAGGTATACGTCAGCTGTTGCAGCGAATTCCTTCATAACGTCTTCTCTTATGATAGATGAGTGTAGGGTTATAATTATCATCTTACCCTTCTTAACAATACTCTTAAACTCGGATAGTAGGCGGTGTAGGATTTCCTTAGTTAGATAGGATGCGAGAATGCTTAGAGAGTCTATGATGAATACATCGTATTTTCTACTCCTATACTTAATGAAGTTTACGAGAGCATCTACTACTAGTTTAACTAAAACCTTATTCCACCTAATGTTCTCCATGTGTGCTGGAGTTATTGCTAAGAAGCCTTTGAGGAAATAGTCTGTTAAGTCAAGGCTTATATTACGTGACTGCTCTAATAATCCTCTCACACTATTCTCTGTTGTAATGTATTGGACCCTCCTACCGCTCTCCAAGATGCCATAAGCGAATTGCGTGCATAGAACTGTTTTCCCAGTACCATTGTCTCCTTCAATTACTATTAGGGATGGATATGGGAGGCCTCCTCCAAGCCTAGTATCAAGTTCCTCATTCCCCGTGCTAAGAACCGTGAGTCTTGACGACACCGTGTTTTCAGGGAACGAAGACATATTCTGCTCTCACCCCTTCACGTGTACTGAATACTATGACGACTGATTTCTGGGGAGAAATAGCGTTGGAAACGCATGCTTCAATGACTGCTTTTTGCCCCGGCTTTAATTCTAACACATAGCCTCTTGGTATAGTGTAGTTCTTCTGATCCACTATCAATAGGGATGTATACCATGTCTTATTGAATTCTAGTTCTTCTACAACGTGTTTTAGACTAGTGTTCTCATAGTAGTCTACTATCACATTGCTAGATGAGTCTAGGATTACTGGATTAGGTCCACGGTTCTCGAGGGTAAAGTTTAAGCATGTAGAGTTTACTTGCGATGCATTGTCTATTACTATGCTTGTCTGCTCATAGTTTTCTCTAGATGACTGCTGTTTAAGGTAGTGGGAAACCATGTTGGCGTAGATGAAGATCTTCTGAGCTACCATTAATAGTACTATAAACATTAAACCTACTATTATAAACGATATGATAGATGTTGAAAAAGCCATGGAGACTTCACCTCGGCGTCAATGAGAACTCAACCTGCACGCTATTCCCGTTGGCTGTAGTTAGCTTGAAGAAGAATGGAGGATTAATAGTAGTTGAATTATACACTATTATCTCAAGGGTCTCTCC
>JALWGO010000119.1 GCA_027038805.1 Thermoprotei archaeon | reverse complement strand
CAACAAGCTCCTCTATCCTCTGGCTCATAGCCCCTCGTCCCGTATAATCATTTCAATTATTATGAGCGGAGAGACTCAATGGGAAACAATACATGTATCTAACATGGATGAATATAAGTTGCTCTAACTATATATTGTTTTTGAAGCCCTCATACCAAGACATCTATAGAGTACTTCTTCCCTCCTACAACTATGTTTATCTTAAGCCTCTTCCACCACTCTAGTATAACGGGTTGAAGCCCCTCCACCCTATCCCTACTAATCTTTAATCTTAGAAAGCCTAGGAGAAGAACCAATATATCTCCCCAGTAGCAACCACGTGTAATCCGTTCTAGTATTATCGTACTAGGTCTTCTAAGTCCGTCTTAAGAATCCCCGATAACAGTCTCTAAACATAATAGTATAGAGTTATCAGAATCAAACTACGATTAGAAACACATTTTACTCAACTACTTCAATAATAGGGACAAGGGCTACGTAAATGAAACTTGAAGAACAGGCTAGTAGGATAAGAGAGTTTTATGAGGAATATTTGGAGTACCTAGAAGACTTTCTTAAAGGCGATGAAAGTATATATGCTGTAGAAAGATTATGTGAGCTACTAATACAGTCAATAATAAATTTCGCCGCAATAGCTCTTGCAAGAAAGGGAAAGAGCAGATACTCGACCTATAGAGAACTCTTATCATAGCTATCCCGGGAGCTGGGATTAGATGAAGAACTCGGAGACTTCATGAAAAGACTGGCTGGTTTCCGCGATGTACTTGTTCACGGCTATGCAGATATAGATAGAGGGTTTGAACAAGAATCATTTATTGAAATAAGAGATAAGCTTGATAAAGTAATAGTATTGATTGAAAGATACGCTGAAGGAGACCCCTGCATAGATTTCGTAAAGGAGAGATTATCGAAGATGTTTGCTGAGAAATATGGGGACAAGATTAAATATGCTGTCGTATTCGGCTCGGTTGCACGTGAGAGATGTGGTAGAGACGTTGATATTGCTGTAAAGTTTAAGACTAGGCCTCGTTCGGCACTAGATCTCGGCATGCTTATAGTGGATATCGCAGAGGCATTAGGTCTTCATGAGGATCTAGTAGACCTTGTAGATATTGATAATGCTCCACTAGGCTTACTGAAATCTATTATAGAAGACGCCGTCCCGATCTACGGTGATTTAGAGGAAATCCGAGATGATTTAACGAGAAAGTACATCTTGTTGCTCGACTACTGGGAGACTAAGAAATACATTAAGAAGAAACTAGCCTCAGATACAAGGCGGAGACTACAACTAGCTTCTACTCACTCGGATACATAGAATGGAGATCATTGTTGTGAGAGAATACTCGGGTCTTCCTCGAATACTACTGGATCTATATTATTTCGCGGTGTCTTAGCTAGTATGAATCCACGGATACTGCTACCCAGTTCTACAAAGTCTACGTCTCTAAAGAAAACCCATAGTATTGCTGCTACTCCAGCTATATTCCAGAAATACGCGTCGAGTCGTGCTTTCTCATTTGTTTCAAGGTCATAGACTAGTCTCTTGAACATGCCTCTCCTTGGATCATAGCCTAAGTGTATTCCTAGAACTACTCTATCGCCAGTTGACTCGGTTAGTACTTCTTTATAACCTATCTGATAGAATACCTTGTAGACTCTGTCAACCTCGTCTACAACGAATACCCCGTTCTCTTGGAGTATTTTAGCAGTTGAAGCAGCAAGTCTAATCATATTCCATGGATCGAAGTGGGGTGTTGTGAGACCGTGAAGCAACGCTATATCTGCTCTTAGCTGGGGTTGTATCTTATATAGGCGGGTTACATCAGCATATACTGTTTTTGCCTCAAAGCCTAGTATTCTCCTAGAATTCTCTAACGCCTTCTCAAGAGCCTTTCTACGTAGATCAACTACTATGAGATCTACATCAACTCTCCTAGACTCAGTTAAGGCTTTAGCCAACCCTATACCACCAAAACCCCCACCACCACAAAGGTCAACAACTACTATCCTATCCTTAGAACCAATAACGTCTTCAACCCATTTACGCCGGACTAATTTCCTAAACCATTCTAGCTCACGGTTAAACCGCCTCCAACCCTCCTCACTACTAATATCATCAGTCCATGTATAGATCTCGTAAAAACGCTCTAGAGCTCTAGATAGGTCTCCACTCAAATACAACCCCTATACAACCATATTATTCTATTATTAAGTCTAACCCGGGCTACGGCAATAAGTGTTTTGTCTAGAAAACTTTGCGAAGCTAAATACGTCTTAGATGAGGGAATACTCCAGCCACTAGAACTAGTAGTGTTGCTCCATCATCGCCTAGGCCTACTATTGCCCATAGGGGGAGTAGTCCAGCTATACCAGCTGCCATGACCGTGATTTTTACTATTGCTGCTAGTATTATTGATGTTGCTATTGCATGCCAGTGTCTCTTAGCGTATTCTAGTACTAGGGGTAGTTTCTTCACGTGGTCTAATACTATGTCGGCTATACTTGATACAACGTCTATTCTACCGATGGCTACGCCTATATTGGCTTTAGCTAGGGCTTCAAGGTCGTTGACTCCGTCGCCGACCATTATTACCTTGTCTTTCTTTTTCAATTCTTCTACGAGCCTACTCTTATCTACTGGGCTCATCTCACCATAGTATTCTTCTACGCCGAGTTCTTCTGCAATTCTTTTGACGTGTTCCAAGCGGTCTCCACTTGCTATTATGACTCTATAGCCCTTGTTCTTCAACCATTCTATTACTCTCCGGATACTGTCATCTATTTTCTCAGCTAAACATATCTCGCCTACAAGTAAGCCGTTTACCCCGACGTATACGCTTCTAAGTTCTCCACACCTCGTGTTACCAATGCTTACCCCGTTTTCTTCTAGGAACTCTTTAGAGCCGAGCAGTATTCTAGCCCCATTGACTAGGGCTTCTACACCTTTACCAGGATGTTCTTTAGCGGAGACCGGTGAGAGACTGCTATATTTTGCAAGACTACGTGATACTGGGTGTATGCTTGCTTTAGCGGCTGCTCCTGCAAGCTCTAGTACCCTGTCTCTCGTGTAATCATTGTATGGGTGGACTTCTACTACCTCTAGTTCTCCCAGTGTTAGTGTACCCGTTTTATCGAAGACTACCGTCTTAGCTCCAACAACGTCTTCGAGTACTTGGCCTCCGCGGACAATAGCGCTTGCTCTCGCAAGTAATGCTATTGTTAGAGTAGTTGAGACTGCTGAAGCTATTATGAAAGCACTAGGACACCCTGCTAACAAGATTGCTAGTGCATTATATGGGGGTACGAAGACTAATGCTAACCCGAAGAGTGCTAGGACTAGTAGGGTGTAGGGTTTTGAAATCTTCTCCAATAAGCGTTGGAAACGAGATTTTTCCTCGAGAGCTCTCTCAGCTTCTCTTATGAGTAGTTGGAGGAGTGATTCCCGTGGCCTCTTTAACGCTCTAATAAGGATCATTTCGCCAGTATTGATGTAGCCGCTTTCAACTCTCTCTCCTCTACGTATGGTGCGGGGTTCTGATTCACCCGTGACCATTGAGGTATCAAATACTCCCTCACTACTTACGAGTATTCCGTCTACTGGTACTGTTTCACCTGGTCTAACTACTACTATCTCGCCTGGTACAACTTCTTCAACATTTTTCTCAACAATACCGTCTCCTATTTTTACTCTTATCTTATCTGGGAGAAGTCTTGTTAGACTCGTAATCTTTTTCTCAGCATATTTTTCAGCAAAGTGCTCTAGTAGTTCTGATATAGAGTATAGTATGAATATTAGGAAGCCCTCAAAGTAGGAGCCTATAAGCCATGTAGCTAGCCCAGCTATACCCATGAGTAAGTCTACTGTAAACTTCCCAGACAATATGTTCTTAATGAATCTTACAAGAATTATAATTGACAAGGCCAGGAGGAGGAATCCTAAGGGGGCTCCATGGATTAGAGTAGACGCTACCACTCCTATGAAGCCAGCTAAGGCTATAATGCTCCAAAACTCTCTTTCACTAAACAGTCTCTCAGCCACTTTTACTCCTCCAAGCATTGATGTGTATCCCAATATATTAAGTCTTATTATTATGTTATAGGATAAG
>JALWGO010000118.1 GCA_027038805.1 Thermoprotei archaeon | reverse complement strand
AATCCCCTCTCAACTCAAGACGAGGTAGCAGCAGCATTAGTAGAGGAGGGAGCCCACGTCTATGCCTGGAGGGGGCAGAGCCAAGAAGAATATTATTGGTGCATAAAACAGGTGGCAGAATCCAATCCACAAATAGTAGTTGATGATGGAGCAGACCTCCACGCAATACTCCACTCAGAATACAGGGATATTGCGAGAAACATTAAGGGTGGAACAGAGGAGACAACAACAGGTGTTGTAAGACTCCGCGCACTCGAGCGTGAGGGCAGACTCCTCTACCCGGTTATAGCGGTAAATGATGCCTACACGAAATACCTCTTTGACAACCGCTACGGTACTGGGCAGAGCACAATAGACGGCATAATGCGTGCCACTAACATATTGTTCGCGGGGAAAAAAGTAGTGGTGGCAGGGTATGGGTGGTGTGGTAGAGGCATAGCAATGCGCGCCCGGGGACTAGGAGCACGCGTAATAGTAACCGAAGTAAACCCCATCCGAGCACTAGAAGCAGTCATGGACGGCTACGACGTAATGCCCATGAACGAGGCGGCAAAAATAGGAGACATATTCATAACAGCTACCGGCAACCGCGACGTTATAAGAAGAGAACACTTCCTAGCAATGAAGGACGGAGCAATCCTAGCAAACTCGGGGCACTTCAACGTAGAAGTAAGTGTCCAAGACCTCGAAGAACTAGCCATAAGGAAACGCGAGATAAGACCCTACGTAACAGAATACACCCTACCCAACGGCAAAAAACTCTACCTACTAGCAGAGGGAAGACTAGTAAACCTCGTAGCCGCCGAAGGACATCCAAGCGAGGTCATGGACATGAGCTTCGCGAACCAAGCACTAAGCATCGAATACATATACAAGAACCCACGACTACCAGTAAAAGTCCACAAAGTACCACACCAAATAGACGAAAACGTAGCAAAACTAAAACTCAAGGCAATGAACATAGAAATAGACGAACTAACAGAAACACAAAAACAATACCTACGCTCATGGAACCTAGGAACGTAAACACTATAAACCCAGACAAAACAACATAAAAATACCCCGGGAGAAAAACATCCAGCAGAGGCCCGGCGGGGCCCGTAGCTCAGCCAGGTAGAGCGCCGGGCTCATAACCCGGTGGTCGGGGGTTCAAGTCCCCCCGGGCCCACCAAACAAGTCAACCCATTCTATAAGCCATCTCCAGGTCAAGAAAGGTAATCAAGTAGTTTTTATCCCATACATCCAGAATTGGACATGTTTCTTTCTAGCCTAAAACCATATACAAGGTCGTCAGGGCTTATTTGTCTAGTTTTCTTGACAAACACGTTAAATTAGGTGGCTGGTTGAACGCCGAGTAGGAGGGTTAGGCTATGAGAAATAAAAAACAAAAAGAGGCAACCAGCTTTAATGAGGAGGTGATGAGGGCTTTAGCTAATAGTGATAGGCAGAGGATTCTAGACTACCTATATGGTTCTGGTCCAAGTACTTACTCGGAGATCATGAAGGCTTTAGGATACGGTATCGGTGATAGCGGTAGGTTTGCGTATCACTTGAAAAAGCTTGTTGACGCTGGATTAATTAAGCAGCTCTCAAACGGCAAATACATGCTCACCGCTGAGGGTAAGAGGGCTACAGCAATCCTCCGTGAAGAAGAATCCGATTCCCCCACCATAATTGATACTCTAGGCGAGTTCTCCCGTACAATAGATGTCGGAGAATTCATGACTGGTAATATCATCTTGTACGTAGGATTATCCTTTACGGTTATCGGAGGCCTACTATCCATAATGTCTGTTGCCGGGGTTCCAGCTAAAATAGAGGTTATGGGAACAGCCCACTATTTTACACCGAACCCTATGGTCTCGCTAACAGCACTAGCTATAGGGTTAGCATCCCTATGGACAGGTATTAGATCCCTAAAAAGAGTATGGCCTAACGCGTCAATACTAGAACTCCTAGTCTACCAGAAATACTCCTTCCTACTACTATCCAAGTCGAGAAAACTAGACAAGTACTTCCTAGCATACATACTAGCAACCACCGCCTGGATCACCATACTACTAGCAGCTACAATCTAAGAAAAACAATCAACCAGAAAAAACAATACGGTAAAAACCATAAACCCGGGGAAACCCAGGTTTATAGAGGGGATGATGTCGAACCCCGAGAAACGATGCCCTAATAGAACAATAAATGAATTAAGCCCCGCATAACTGACCTCCCCTCCAAGACAAGCCAAGGTGAAACAGTATTGTATAAAATAGAGAAAGACATAGTCGGTAGAGTAGAAGGCATCCTAAGCGAAGAAATAGACCGAATAGACAAGCAGTTATCCATCAAAGACGAGGTAAGAGAAAAAATAATAAAAATCACACGCGAAATCATAAGAAACTCAAGCAACTGCATATCAAACATACACCTAGGCAAACTCACCGAAGCCGAACAACTATTAGACAAACTACACCAACAAGTCACAACACTGAAAGAAGCAACCAGAGAACACCAAGACCTATACCACAGCGGAACAGTATACAACGCCCTATCAGAATACGTTGAATGCCTATCACTATACTACATCCTAACCGGAAAAGGAATCCCAAGACAAAGCAAACTAAACATACCAATACCACCCTACCTCCAAGGACTAGGCGACCTCATAGGAGAACTACGCAGAACAACCCTAGAAACACTAAGAAAAAACAAGATAAAACAAGCACAAATACTACTCGACACAATGGAAACAATATACCACAAACTCAAAACCCTACACTACCCAGACGCACTCACACCCGGACTCAGACACAAAACCGACGTAGCAAGAAGACTAATAGAAGACACCAAAGCCCTAATAATAGACATAGCAAACCGAAGAAAACTAGAAAAAACAATAAAAGAATACATCAACAAAACACAAAAACAACAAAAGAAAACACAATAGCATCGTGTACGATTACATGGTATTAGAAGACAATAGGATATAAGAGAAAGTGGGAGGGGGAGAAGAAGGATTTCTCATAGGTCTTTTAACAGTCCTCTCTATTACTCGGTTACGCGTTATAATGTATGCTTTCATATTCTTGTAAGCCTCACCCGCTTGCCTGATACTCTCCTGCACTTGTTGTCTTATCAGGGCATTTATCTTATCTCTTAAACTGGCTATAGGCTCTGGCTTCCATGGTGTCATAGATGTAATATGCTTTACAGTAATCTTCGCCTTCACTATCTTCTCCCAATGCTTCATATAAGGTAGTATAGTTTCAAGAAACTCCACTATAACACCATAGGACGCCGAAGCCAACTCATATACCACCAGCTTCCCCCTCCAAGGTCTTTTCAGCTGAGGATCTCTATCTTTCCTCAACATCAGCCTAAAAACAATCTACAGAAAAATCAGGGAATATAAGGGCATAGTACTAGACATGCACGCCCTAGACATCCATGCGAGAATATTATTCACAGACCTAATAGTACGCAGACTACTAGACTACACACAATCATCCAAGACAACACTAAACACAATGATAATCGTAGACGAAGCAAAATACGCAGGATTCCTCGACAAACGAAGCACAGAAACCAGACCAAGCATAGAAGCAGCCCTAATAGCTAGAAACTATGGCGTAGGAATAGTACTTAGCAGCCAAGGCATAGCCCACTTCCCAAGCGACGTACTAAGAAACACAGCATTCAAAATAATAGGAACACTAACATACTCACAAGACAAAGAATACATATCAAGAACCATGAGCCCCGAAGTAGCACACGTTGTAGAAAACCTACCAAGAGGATACAGCATAATAGAAATACAAAGCGCTAGAAATCTAATACCACCAAGCAGACACACATCAAGAATAATACTACTAGTAGAACAAACAAAAACAATACACAACACATAAAATCAATTAAACAAAGAAAACACCCATCTTTAATCTTTAAAACCCCTCATACAGTGAATAATATCTCGGTCCGCGGGTAGCTCAGCGGTAGAGCGCCGGGCTGTAGTGAGACGGCGCCCCGAGGACCCCCACCCCCAGACACCCGGGCACATGAAGGGGGTGCGGCACCTCGGGGACGCAGAAACCCGGTGGTCGGGGGTTCAAATCCCTCCCGCGGGACCATCATTCTCTTACTATTTTACTAGTTGGCTGTTCTTTGAGCTTTTT
>JALWGO010000117.1 GCA_027038805.1 Thermoprotei archaeon | reverse complement strand
CTACTTGTGGATTCATCAAAGCTCTCATTGAAGAGTACTGCCGAGTTAGTAGAGCTTGCAAGGGATTTAGGGAGACCAAGGAATGACTTCTATGAGCTCCTCGTATGGGAGAACAGTATAACAGTTAATGGTAGAGAATTAATGCTGGTACAATCGGTTCACCAAGAGGCAATCGTTGTACCAGAAAACATAGATGCCATAAGGGCTATGCTAAGGCTGGTTGAAGACCCATTAGAAGCTATAAATAAAACCGATAAGAGCCTAGGAATAACTGGGAGGCTGATAAACTGATGACATATCCATTAGAGCCCTCCTACGAGTTAGGCTTTCGTTTCCGAAAAATACTAGTACCTATCGATGGAAGCGAGAGTAGTCTAAAGGCACTTGACCTGGCAGTAGATTTAGCGAAAAGATATGGTTCAAAAATAACAGTAGTACATGCAAAGATTAAAGGTTCACAGTTAAATGAGAATGCTCTAGATAAGGCTAGGAGAAGAGTCGAAAATAAAGGTCTCCCAGTATCCTTTAAAGAGATAGAAGTAGATTATAACACCTCCAGTATTTCAAAGGAAATACTTGACGAGATACTCGATGGAGGCTATGATCTAGTAGTATTGGGGGCAAGAGGGATGACCGTAAGTGAGGAACTCAACATAGGAAGTGTAGCGATTTCGATAGTATTAAATGCTCCAACAACGGTAATAGTTGTAAGGTAAAAATATGAATCAGCTGAGTATTCCAGAGAACTTAGAATGCACGTATACATATACAGTTGGAGAAGAACATACAGCTAAGCATATAGGGTCAGGTACTATAGAGGTTTTATCAACACCTTCAATGATAGCCTTCATGGAGCATGCTAGCTTAGACTGTGTGCAAAAGTATTTGCCCAGAGGCTATACCACGGTTGGAATAAGAGTAGATGTTAAACATTTGAAACCCGCTCCAAAGGGGGCAAAAATAACTATTAAGACAAAGCTAGTAGAGCGAAGCAATAAGAGACTAGTCTTTAAGGTACAAGCGCTATGGGGTAACATAATAATAGGAGAAGGGGTGCACGAAAGATATATAGTTGACGAGAGGAAATTTATTGAGAAACTACGTGGACTTATGAAGTCTAAGGGAGTTTAAGAGATGTCACCTGAGGAACTATTTTTCTACGGGTTAATAGCAATAATTCTTGGATTAGGAATACCCTTAGTGGTATTAAGTGCTCTTAGACTCTGGATGTCCCGTAAGGCACTAAAGCTCTACGCAAAACATATAAAGATTACAATGGACTTACCAGAAGTAAAGAAGTTCATAGCCACGGTAAGAAAGCCTTACATAGAAGTCGATGAGGATAAAAGTAATTCACAAGTACTGGTTATATGGCGGGATAGTAAGAGGAGAGATATATATCCATCAGTATGGGTATATGTTGATAAGAATACGATAAAGCCATTAAAAGTAGTAGTTTATAGCGATGACCCTAATAAGAAGCCTAGTACAAGAACACTGTCAACATAGGTCGAGGAATTAGATAATTAAACAGGAACTCGTTGCAAAGTAACATAACATGTGTAAGCAACAGTAATTGTTCTAGGAGAACTAGTTTATATTTGACGCCTAAATATACTCTTTAGTTAGAGGAAAGGATTTTAATGGTATTAGTAGGGGGTTTTGATAGGGTACTGTTATCGGCGTCTCCACGTAAATATACTTTAGTAGATGTATGTTTAAGAGTTGAGAGAAGCGTAGTGTTGCCGCCGTTTACTGGTAAAGTATCTAAGAGTCTTCTAATAATAGGTAACTCAAAGTTACATGACATATTTGAGAAACCCTTTATAGTTGAATATGATGGTGTTAGAATACAAGTCCCTAAGCCTCTTCGAGTAACACCTCTATATATACGTGGTAAGAATGGCGTAAAGTATCTATGGAAGAGAAAGAAGGAGGGCCCGTCATTAAGGCTCGGGAGAGATACTGTAGCTTGCTTTAAAATAGGATTTGAGGAAGGATTGGAGAGAGATATATATTATGCTATAGCTGGCATGGATAGTGCTGTCCTCTTTGATTCTAGATGGATCATAGAGAGTGTTAGGGTTGAGAAATCATTTAAGCTTCCGTCACAGTACCCTGGAATATCATTAGAGAATATTAGTGGCATTAGAATATTCTTTCGGTCACCTATAAAACTTGTAGATCCTTGGAAAAAGATACGATTTGGCAGGTTTTTACCAATAGCTGGAGTACTATTCGCATACAATATTGGTGAACTATTGAGGTTGTTGAAAAGAGATATAGAGTACTGGTATGTTGTAAGCATGGTTTCAGCAGCCCTCCGCGAAACCCATAAGATATGGGATACTGTTAGGAAAACAACTTATGTCTACGATGGAAAGGAACTCCCAGCATTATCGGGCTATGCTACTTACTTAATAGATGATGAAATAGTAAACGGTATTAGGGGTTTTAGAGTATTCCTTGAAAACATTATTGCGCATGCAATGGTAATGGGGATTGGGAGTAGTAGGGCAATAGGATTAGGCCACGTCGACATATACTTGTTGGAGAGAAACTAGTATTCTACTATTGTTTTAAGTTATACGTTAACCGCAACCTTTATTATTTTTGTGCAACTGCACAGAATTCTTGGGTGAAAACATGGCCTGGTGGTATGGACCCGGATACGGTTTCGGATGGGGATGGCGTGGAGGAAAAGGTGGATGGGGTAGAGGAGGCTGGCGTGGATGGGGATGGAGTAGCCCATGGCCTGGTAGAGGGCCCTTCAGCTACTTACCACCGTGGCAGAGACCCGGCTGGTATCTAGGTAGAGGTTTCTGTAGATGGTATTATGGATGGGGCTGGTGGCGCTGGCCAACTACATGGTACTGGAACATACCAACATACCCAGTATATCCACCATACACTCCCTACACCTACCCACCATACCCGTGGTGGAGGTGGTAGGGAAATGAGCTACCCATACCCTTATCCACCTTACCCTCCCGCGTACCCCTATCCATACCCGTTGCCAGCTGATCCAGCATATATGATGTACTGGATGATCCAGTGGATAACATATCCATATTACTACGCACTAACGCTAGAAATGTATAAGACAATGATAGAGGTTTGGAAGAAAACACTAGAAGCACTAACTAAAACACTAGAACAGAAAACGAGTTAAGAGAGGATAATCATGTACTGGTGGTATAGGTTTCGGAGAAGAATGATGTATTATCTACCACCGCCTCCGCCAATATATTACCCGCCTTACCCCTATCAATACCCCTATCAGCAAACCCCCCAGCAAGCACAGCAACCACAATCACAGCAGCAACAGCCAATGCCTCTAACACCATATTATCCACCCATGCCGATGCCTCCACTGCCACCATATCCGCAGACGCCTGAAGAAGAACTGGCAATGCTTGAAGAATACAAGAAGGCATTAGAAGAAGATTTAAAGGATCTCCAAGAAGAGATTAAGAGTGTAGAGGAGAGAATCAAGGAATTGAAGAAAATAGTTGAGGAAAGGAGAAGAAATACTCCATTCTAATTTTTCTACAATACCCCTTTTTTCTAGTCTAGAGGAGAATAACCTGTTCTAAGTATTCTACGATACTCTAGATCAGTCTCCTTCATCTTTATGATCCTCGCCTTCACTACGCCGTTTTCAAGAGTTGTAACCTGAGCTAATGCTACATGTACTCCGAGTTTATCCATATATTCTATGAATTCGTCTAGCACTTTTATATCTGGTACCCTTATAATATATTCCTCGTATACAGCTCCTCCTTCTTCTATTAACTTTATACTATCAATTGCTGGTTTTAGTATCGATAATCCGAGCCTCTTAGCTCTCTCTTCGAGCTCCTCCTCACTTAATCCCTCTTCATATATCTTCCATATCTCACGTAGTATCCGTGAGAAAAGGAATCCTCTGCCTTCATCAAAGGGGTATTTCATTCCAAGCTCTAAGTCGTGGAAATGCGTATAGCTTGTAGTATACTTTAATGCTTTTACACGATGCTTGGGATCCTTTAACACTATTCCCTCCCGCTCTTCTCTCTCAAGCTTACAGATAATCTCTTTCACAGAATCTAGATCGTTTTTATCTATGACTCCAAGTCTTCTAACACGCTTTAATCCAACATCATCTATTATCTCGTTTCTCTC
>JALWGO010000116.1 GCA_027038805.1 Thermoprotei archaeon | reverse complement strand
GTTTATCAGATGTCTTTCCAATAAGAGGAGGCGAGGGAATAGACTATTTATTAGATAAAAGACACTTATGGATTAGAAGCCGTAAGCTAACTGCTATAATGAAAATTAAGCATAGCGTACTAAAAGCGGCAAGAGAATACCTGGTTAGAAATGGTTGGTGGGAGGTAACACCACCAATAATAACAGCATCAGCTTGTGAAGGAGGAGCAACACTATTTGAAATGAAATATTTTGACCGAAAAGCATACCTAAGCCAAAGCGCACAATTATATCTAGAAGCACTAATATTCAGTTTAGAAAAAGTCTGGAGCCTTACACCTAGTTTTAGAGCGGAGAAATCGAGGACGAGAAGACATCTTGCGGAATACTGGCACTTAGAATTAGAGGGTGCATGGTATCATATGGAGGATATGATGAAGGTATCAGAGGAATTGGTATCATACATAGTCAAGCGAGTTCTAGAAGAGCGAAGTGAAGAACTCGAGTTCTTGAAAAGAGATAAAGCAATGCTAGAGAAGGCTCTAGAAATACCTTATCCTCGTATTAAGTATGATGAGGCAATAGAAATACTTCGAAGAAAAGGATTTAGAATTGAATGGGGAGAAGATCTTGGGGCAGACGAAGAAAGAGCATTAACCGAAGAATTCGAAACACCATTCTTTATAACACACTTCCCAAAGCAAATAAAGGCATTCTATATGAAACTAGATCCACAACGACCAGATGTAGTGCTAGGATTCGATATGCTTGCACCCGAGGGATATGGTGAGATAATAGGTGGTAGTGAAAGAGAAGATAGTTACGAGAAACTACTTCAAAGAATACATGAGCTAGGATTAGATCCAAAAGAATACGAATGGTATCTAGACTTACGAAGATATGGTAGTGTACCACACTCAGGATTCGGTTTGGGCGTGGAGAGACTAGTCATGTGGGTTTCGGGTATAGACCATATAAGAGACACTATACCATTCCCACGATTCAGGGAAAGAGTCTATCCTTAAGCTATTTTTAAACAATAATACACATCTTCACCAAGAGATGAGCTAACACATCTATTAATAAGTTGGGGTGTACGAAGACGTGTTAGAAGCGGCATTGTTAACACTCTTATCACTACTACTAGTATCTCTCTTGCCCTCAATAGAACTACTATTGCACTCCCTGTTATATTTTAAAGGAGTAAAATTCAGCAGTAACATCAGGATTAACCAATATAATTTACGGGAAAAACCTCTTGTCTCAATTGTAATGCCAGTAAAAAACGAACCAGTAGAACTCTTTGAACGTTCATTAAAATCCATAGCAAACCTTAAGTGGCCCAAAGACAGGCTAGAGGTAATAATAATATCGGATGATCCTCCAGGAAAAGCATTCGAATTAAAAAAGGAAATAACAAAAATTGCTAGGGAGACAAATCTAAATATAGTCTTTGTAAATAGAGATAAACCGCGTGGTGGTAGGTCGGGAGCGCTAAATGATGGTCTAAGAATAGCTAATGGTAAATACCTTATGACTCTCGATGTAGATAATATAGTAGACCCATATTTTCTTGAAAGAGCTGTAGGTTTAATGGAGAGTGAGTCATATAGTGCAGTAGTTGCTCGATGGAAACCCCTTAATACAGATACTCGTGTTTCGCAGGCTCAGGCTTATGCATTAGATTATTTAATGGATGCATTATATCGTGGATTCAAAGGATTAAACCTACCAGTGTTTCCCTTAGGCTCTGGCACAATCTATAAAAGAGATGTATTGCTTGAAATCGGTGGTTGGGATGAAAATAGAATACAAGACGACATGGAGATAGGATCAAGGCTCATAGGAAAGGGTTATAGAACGAGTTTTATAGATGATCAAGGAGTTCGCGTAGAGCTTCCACCCACAGTTAAGGCCCTTAAAGTACAACAGTCAAGATGGTCCTATGGTGCTATGGATGCTCTGATAACGAGGTTCTCTCATATAGTTAGGGCACCGGTTCCTTGGTATGCTAGGCTCCTCTATATAGGTTTTCTTCTTCAGTATACCCCTGCTGTAGGATATATATTAGGTCTGCCAATACTGTTTATAGCAGCTTATTTTTCACTAATAGATAGGTTATTATTCTTTGCTACAACGAGTATAGCAACAATATTGGCGTCATTTTATGTTTATAGTTTTATTCACGCGCATGTATTACGTAATCGTAGACTAAAAGATGCGGTGGTAATGCTTGGACGATCATCTGCTTTAATTACATTTTTATCGCCATGGATAGTCTTCTATACATTAAAGGCGCTATTTAGACTACCGTATAAGTATAAAATAACACCAAAGGGAAGGAAAGCATATAAAAATAATAAAGGTAGGATATCATTTGATAAGGTTATAAGCATTGTAATATTATCATTATCTATCATAGCCTATATTGTACTACTGGTAATGGATGGATATGTGTTAGTTAACATGCCATACTTATTGTTAGCAATAGCAATTATTTACTCTCTTATACGTTGGTGGAAAGAGATATAATATATAAGCATAGATAGTAACTAGGCATTTAAGTCAAATTTTATTGTAGGATATTCTTTAACTATGTGTTCTCCGCCATCTCCTCTAGTTACCTTCAGCTCTATTATTTTAAGTGTTCCCTTTATGTCGTCTATTCCTTCCTTTAGTTTTTCTAACATTTCATTATCGTTGGAATATATTATTACTTCACGTATTTGTGCACTTAAGGGAATCCTAAGATCGTGCTTAACTCTTCTAATAGCAGCTATAGTACTTATAACTACGTCACCAGCCTTGGCTTTATCTTCTTCGTAAGATTCTTTTTCAGGCCATGACGCTATTGTTATACTCTTCCAGGGTTTTCCTCCTAGAACTTTATAGTATAGTTCTTCAGCTATGTGTGGCGTGAACACGCTGATCATAATTAGTATTTTTAATAATATTGTGTATAGTACATATGCTACATTTCTTTTTTCCTCTTTATTGTTCATTCTATATTTTATTGCTTCAAGATAATGATCTGCTAGTTTATGCCATGTAAAATCTATTATCAAGGAAGCCGCATCTTGGTAATCATATTCTTCTAGCGCTCTTGTTACGAGATCTATAGTCTTGGATAATTCTCGTAGAATCCAATGGTCAACTGCTCTGAGATTTGTAGGCTTCAAATCCTCTGATTTGAAGTCTTTAACGTAGAGGTATGTAAGTCTACCTATATTCCATAGCTTTATGAGGAATCTCCTCGCATATTCTAGTCCCTCCCAGTTAAACCTTAAATCGCCTCCAGGTTTAACAGCAACAGCAACCCATAATCTGAAGGCGTCTGCTCCATACTTGTCTAATACATTGAGAAGACTAACATAGTTTCCAAAGCTTTTATGCATCATTCTACCATCAGCTCCACGCATCATGCCATTAATTAACGCCGTCTTGAATTGTGGTTTATTGAATAATATTAACCCTCGTACAATTAGATAATAATCCCATGTCCTGATTATATCGTATCCATTGGGTTGTAGGTCTGCGGGAAATAATCTTTCATCAAAGTTATCGGGCCAGCCCGCGTGAACTGCAGCAGTTATACTTGAGTCCATCCATGTATCCATTACATCTTCTTCGGGGATTAATTCAGCACCACAATAAGGACACTTATCTATAGGTGGTTTCTGAAATCTTGGATCTATAGGTAGCCACTCGGGCTTTGCTACTATTATATGCCCATTCTTGCAATACCATACAGGGAAAGGAGTACCAAATATTCTCTGCCTTGATATAGGCCAATCCCAGTCAAGTCCATTAACCCAGTCCTCTAGTCTTTTTCTCATGTACGGAGGTATCCATTTTATCTGTCTTGCAGCTTCCAAAACCTTTTCCTTTAATGTTCTTGTACGTACAAACCATTGAGTCTTTGGTAGAATTTCCACTGGTGTATGACAACGCCAGCATTTTCCTACGTTACTCTTTATTTTCTCTATTTTCTTTAAATACCCCTCTTCACGTAATAGTTCTACGATCTTTTTCCTGGCCTCTAATACAGTTAATCCTTTGAGTGGGCCAGCGTTCTCTGTCATCCGGCCACGTTCATCTATTGATTTTATTATAGGGAGATTATAGCGGCGTTGCCATTTTACATCTGTTTTATCACCATAGGTACAGACCATTACAGCGCCAGTACCGAATTCTTTA
>JALWGO010000115.1 GCA_027038805.1 Thermoprotei archaeon | reverse complement strand
AGTGTTTCATATAGGATCACCTTGCTTATTCTTTCACCAAAACTTAGAACTAGTGGTCCTAACCATGGACTTCTACTGTACATCGATAGGAGTTTTTCTAAACGTCTATAGGTCGTTGGTTAACACCCTTCGTAGCTGAAACAACTAATATTATCCTACTATCTAGTTTCTCCTTTAATACAACATTTTTCGGGCAACGTGCTGATAGGATCCGGGTTTACTAGTAGTGTTCCCCCTATCTTTACTACATCAATTCTCACGTAAGTTCACCCGATTGTCTAGTACTCTAACGCCTTGATTGTCTATGTTTAAGAGGAAAGATAGTATCCTCTCTCCATGGGATTCAAGGAAAAATGATAGATTTTTGAGAATCCTTAAGGCGGTTTGATAAGAGTCATGTATAAAGAATACTGATGGACCAGCACCTGCTATGTTGAAACCACGGGCTCCTAATTTTAGTGCTAGTTTCTTAATCTCCCAATATTTTCTTATCAAGTTAGCTCTATGTGGCTCTATAATGTAATCAGAGGATATGGCTTTCCCAAGAACCTCTATATCACCAGTATGTAATGAGTGAATGAGTTTTGCTATACTCGCCGACTGTTTTACATGGATTTCGAGGTCTAGTTTTCTAGGAATAACACTTCTAGCTTTCCGTGTCTTATACTCTTTATCTCTATTAACTGGTACTATTACGCCAATCCACAAGTTATATGAAGGCTTTATAGAGTATACTTTAAGCTCTACAGGGTCTACTAGTACTGCTCCACCATAGAGACTAGCAGCAACGTTATCATAGTGTGGTGTCCCCGCTATGTATCCTTCTCCTAGACCAGCTATCTTGAGTAGTTCTCTTCGACTCATATTTAGGTTTAAGAGAACTGATAACCCGTATGCAGTTGCAACAGCGGTTGCTCCCGATCCACCTAGGCCTGCTGAAACAGGTATGCCTTTATCAACAATTATTTCAACGTCTACGTTATTTATTCCGTATTCTTCTAAGATTTTTTCCGCGACAACATAGGCTATGTTACCTCTTCCACTAGGTACCTCCTTGCTTAGGGATTGAACTCTTATTTTCCCGTAACCCTTCTTTACCGATATTTTTACTCGGTCTCTTAGCTCTCTAACAGCTATTGCTACTATATCGTATCCGGGGCCCATATTGGCTATTGATGCGGGTGCTTCAACTAATATACTCTTATCTATAATAGGATTCATAAATATCACCTTCTTAGAATAGAACTTATAGTGTATTAGTTCGTAAACGTAGATGTTCCTTCAAGTGAAGCAATTATTTTGAGAGCATCAATCCTATTATTAGCTGAGAAAGAACGAATGTTATGGGAGGAAGCTATATCCGGGTCCTTTAAAGCATGACCAGTTAGGATGAATACTACTTTATCATCTCTTTCAATAATTTTTTCTTCAACTAGTCTTAGAAAGCCTGCTAATGTTACAGCACTTGCAGGCTCTACACCTATACCTTCAAGGCGGGCAAGTTTTCTCTGAGCAGCTAGTATCTCTTCATCGCTAACACTTAATAATACACCATTACTCTCCCTTACTGCTCTTAAAGCTCTCCTCCAATTAACTGGGTTACCTATCCTTATAGCCGAAGCAATGGTCTCAGGATTCTCGACGGGTTTAAGCTCCTCTTTATTCTCTCTAAATGCTTCTACAAGGGGAGAAGCTCCACTAGCTTGAACACCAGCTAGTCTAGGAAGCCTATCTATTAGATCAAACTTCCTAAGCTCTTTCAAACCCTTCCATATGGCAGTAATATTGCCAGCATTACCTACTGGGACAATAATCCAATCTGGTACCCCTATCTCATCAACTATTTCATAGGCTACGGTTTTCTGCCCCTCTATTCTCCACGGATTAATAGAGTTTAATGGATAAGCTAAACCCGCTTCATAAGCAGCTAATACTGTTTTAAGAGCACTATCAAAGCCTCCTTTCACATATATTATGGTAGCGCCATGAAGTATTGACTGAGCAATTTTCCCTCTCGCAACTTTTCCCTCAGGTAGAACTATTATTGCGTGGAGTCCTCCACGAGCAGCATAAGCGGCCATAGATGAAGCAGTATTCCCAGTAGAAGCGCAAATAACATTCCTAAACCCCAAATACTTAGCCATTGTGACTGCTACAGTCATACCTCTATCCTTAAAACTCCCAGTAGGATTTGCACCCTCAAATTTAGCGTAAATACTCTTAACTCCAACAAGCTTCTCAATACGCTTAAGTCTTATAAGAGGAGTACCTCCTTCATTCAACGATATAATCTCAGCGTCTCTTGGTACTGGTATGAGTACACGATATCTCCATAACCGGAACGGGTGCTTCCTCAAAAGGTTCCAGGAAACTTGCTGCTCAACATCATCTATTTCTACTTGAAGTAGTCCTCCACATTCACATAAAACGCGTTTATCAAGTAATGGGTATTTTCTCCCACATTCAGTACACTTTAAGTAAACATTCTCGTTTGGAACATATCAAACCCCTTACACGTCCACAACTCTACAACCTAACACTATAAAAACATTATTGTTGTTCCCGAAATGAGAAGCCGAACAATAATCTAAAACCATACATTAGGTCTCAAACCATAATGAGACTAGAACAATCTAGCTTTTTAGGGAGACCTCTATCCTCCAAATGATGGTTGCAACCAACTAATAATAGGGGAGAAATTGTATGGAAACACAAAGTATATTCAAAGAATCATGGTTTCTACCAAAATACTTCTTCGCTACATCGGGGAAAGCCCTAAGCACAGTCTCACCGCTCAACGCATTTGATGAAGCATTAATGAGTGCGGGTATAGCTCAATGCAACTTAGTACCAGTATCGTCAATACTACCAGCTAATTCGAGAGAAGTAAAATATGTAAAAATAACGCCGGGCTCTATAGTCTTTACAATACTAGCAAGAATTGAAGGGGGTCCCGGAGAAACAATAAGCGCTGGAGTAGCATGGGCTTTTGGAGAATCGACGGAGTACGGTAGATATGGTATAGTTGTTGAAGCATATGGTAAAAAAGATAGGGAATCATTAGAATGGGAGTTGTTGCAGAAAATACGTAGAATGGCTAAGGTACGGAAAATGAAGCTTGAGGAAATAAAAACACGCATAGAAACAATAGAAGAAATACCGGAAAACAATTATGGATCAGTAATTGCAGCTGTAGTATTTGTACCACCAATAGATTACGATAAAGTATTAGACGCTTAATCAATAATGTGATATATTTAACTACTTGGCTTTCCTTGTTCTAAACTTCGTATAGGCATAATATAATAATATAATTGACAATATTATTAAAGAACCCATTAGTAATTCATTGAAGTTTTCTGTCTTAATGCTACTGAGACGTATTGTAGTATTTTCCTGTTTTAAGTGATTTTGATACGATAATGTGTTATTGGCTATGTATTTTACCTTTAATAGATTACTAATAGTATTAGTTTGTTTGCTCCTTACGAGTAGAATATACTTGTAGAGACTCCATTTTACGTCAACTACTTTATTATAGAATACCTCGGTTCCTAGCTCTATACTCATAATATACATCTTACTTAAACTTATATTATATTTCTCAAGTATCGGCATGATTTCTTCAAAAACACTCGTTAAATCAATAGCGATTTCCCCGCATGGTCCTAGTGGTTTGCTTGGTGTTATCGCAACATACGTCCATCCATTTCCAAGTATGGGGCTAACCCAAACATTCCATTTAATCCTCTGTATACTGTTATTGATCAAGGTATCCAGTGTTATTGTGTTAATTATTTTGCCAGCTGGAGTTGCCTTGTTATGGTAGAGCCAGATCATTAGTTCTAGGTCTCCCTTACCTACACCATTTGTTTGATTATTCTTTTTTATCCATATATCATATGCGAGATCTAGACCCGTATTCGTTTCCTCTATACAGTATTTAGTATAGACTATTATTCTTGGAGCCTTCTCCATGATTATGGGTAGTCTAAGTATTTTTCTCGGAATTTTATGATATGGGGGGATGCCCCATGGTTTTACTCCAAGTATTATTTCATTATAACCTATAACATACCATGGCTCTAGCTTCAAGCTTGATAAGTTGAAGTGGTCACTTACATGTAGTGTACCGTTGACTATCTGCATGATAGCTTCTCCACTAATTTTAGCTTTTCTGAGTTTTTCTAGGCCCCATAGACACGGATCAATGCTAGCATCATCTATTGGAACCCAGTTGTATGGTCTAGATACATTGGCTTTTGCCACTACCTGGTTCTTAGTACTCGGTATTACTACTATGTAGCTACTATTATTTACAGTGATGCTGTCAAGTATTCCTAATATATCCCTCCTACTATCTATTGAATAGATATTGTCGTTCCAGGACCATATTCCGGTATAGGCGGGTCTAACATTTTTTGTGAGAAGGTCTTTTAACAAGCTCTGATAGTATATCGGAGTTATATTTGGATTATATCTGATATCACGTTTAGGATTCCATGGCTCAATATATGCTTCTTCATCGTCTATGCGGAGACCTATTTCTCCTAAAATGACATGATTCCAGCCGACTTCGCTAGCAAGCGTTTTTAATTTTTCTACTAGTCTATTATTTGGATGTATTTCTCTGCTATAATATTCGTATTCCCATATATCGATGCCTATTAGTTCTAGCTTGGCTTCGTGGTAGAGCTTAATGAGGTTGTCTAGCTTGTCTTTACTAGATCCATAGTAATAGAAGCTTGCATTCGGGAAAATATTGTGTAGACTATTATATACTCCTATCATCTTGAGTAAGCACTGGTTATCGTTAACACAAGCACTCATTTCGCTGAAACCAATATATACACGTGCTCCATCGTGGGTCACGTTCTTTATGTATTCTATAACACTACTTGGTGGACTCCTTATGTCGTCTATTTCTCCTCTCCACTCATAGGATGGATAGTATTTTTCACAGAAGAAATTAATGAAAATATTATCAGATATGTTGTAGAGGGCTTTCAAGTACGATAGTGATATATTAATATAGAGCTTCAAGGTGTCTGTGCAAGCCCCACATCTTACGTCATAGGGTATAACTATTCCTGGGATATACCAGGCTGGAAACTCTCTTGGGGGATATTGGTGACCCCAAGGTGTTATCCACAATATTATGCCCGAATGTACAAGGTCTTCACGGTCTTTAAGGAGAGCTATGGATTCTTCGCTGAGACTATAGGCTGATGTTAAAGGTGTGTATAGTAATGTTAGAAGTAGTAGAAAGCTTATTATCGTTTTAAGCTTATTTTGATGCATATAACCAGCATTTAACTTTTGATTTACCAAGGTTAATCACTGGAGGTTCTTTTTGTTCACATATAGGTTTCTTGAATGGACATCTATCCGCGAATATGCAGCCCTTTCCTCTTCTAGAAACCTCTATATCGCCTACTCTGTATTCGAGTTTTTTACTCCACTTTCTATCTATTAGTGGTACGGACTCCTTTAGTAGCCTAGTGTACGGATGTGCGGGGTCTTCTAATACTTCTGGGGGTCCTTCCTCCACTATCTGTCCTTTGTATAAGACTACTATTCTATCGCTAGCATAGTATGCTAATGAGTAGTCATGGCCTATAATTATTGGTGAGACACCATACTCTTCTTTAAGGTCTATGAATATGTTTAGTATATCTATTCTAGTTGACGCATCAACCATTGAGACGGGTTCATCGGCTACTATAAATGATGGTTTTGGTAAAAGTGCTCGAGCTATTGATGCTCTCTGAAGTTGTCCACCACTTAGTTGGTGTGAATATTTTCCTTCTATATCACTTATATTTAATCCTACACTCTCAAGGGCTTCTGCAATATACTTCTTTGCCGAGACTTTGTCTTCACGGTACTCTGGGAAATAGTTGTAGAGAGTATCATATAGTATATCAAGTACTCTTCTACGCGGATTAAAACTGGAGTAGGGGTCTTGGAATACGCCTTGAACTCTCCTATAGTATTCCTTTATTTCTTTCCACTTAGTCATACTCCATATGTTAGTATTATTGAAGAGTATCTCTCCTTTTGTAGGTCTAAGTAACCGTAGTATCATTTTAGCAATAGTTGATTTACCGCTCCCTGACTCGCCAAGTATATTCAATATTTCACCGCTCCTTATCTCCAAGTTTACTCTATCTACTGCAATAATCTTCTTTCTTCCTAGAAGTCCTAGGCTGAAGATCTTTGTTAAATCTCTTAAAACTATGGTATCTTTTCCTCTCATGAATGTTCACCCTTACTTTGATCGTAGAGCCAACATGCGACAAGGCGTGATTCGTTTAGGGGTTTTAATGGAGGCTCCCTGGTCTTACATATTGTCATTGCTAGAGGGCATCTTGGATGGAACCTGCATCCTGGTGGCGGGGTTAAGAGGCTAGGAGGAGAGCCTGGAAGTCCGCTTAATCTTTTCTTCTTATAGTTTATGCCGAGTTTGGGTACTGCTTCTATGAGTTTTCTTGTATAGGGGTGTTTTGGGTCAGTAACTATGTCTTCTGTTTCCCCTATCTCTACTACTTTTCCCGCATACATTACTATTATTTTGTCTGCAATCTGTCTAACACTTGCTATATCATGGGTTACAAATATAAGTGATCCTATAATACCTGTATCGCGTAGTTCGGCAAGTAGTTCTAAGACGTGTCTCTGAGTTGTTACGTCAAGTGCTGAAGTTGGCTCATCTGCTATTAATAGGTCTGGTGAGAATATTGTTGCTAGTGTTATCACGACTCTCTGGCGCATGCCTCCGGATAGTTCTATTGGATACATGTTAATGACTTCGCTTGGGAGCCCTATGATTCTTGCTCTTTCAATGAATTTTTCGATTACTTCTTCCTCCGGTACACCTTTATCTTTAGCTATGTCTCCGAGAAACGCCTTTATTCTCTTTATAGCGGGTAGAGCGTCAAGAGCGTACTGTGGGATTATTGACATCTTTGTTAGTAAAATCTTTCTTCTCTCTACCTCACTTATATTTATCAAGTCTATTGATTTAAGTCTAGCTTTCCCACCCATTACTATCATGGGAGGTTTCCGAATAATTAGGCTCATTATTAGCGTTGACTTTCCACATCCGCTTTCTCCAATAAGGCCTACTATTTCTCCTTTTTTAACCGTAAACGAAACTCCATCAACTGCGCGAACGTATCCTGAGAGAGTCTTATAGTATACCTTGTAGTCTTCTAGTTCTAGTATAGTTTCCATAAGCTTCACTCTCTTCTAAGCCGTGGATTAAATACTTCTTCTAATGAGACGACGAGGATGTACAATGATGTTATTAGGGCTATAATGATTATTCCCGGAAAAGTAAACCACCACCATATGCCAAGAGTTATGCCGCCCCAGAGTACTGCTAGTTGAACTATGGCTCCAAGAGACCACTCTGTTGCACCGAATCCCAGGAATTCTAATGTAACTATAGTCATGATGGCATTGCTTAACTGTATTACGAAGGCAAGCAATGAATATGATGCGATGTTCGGGAGAATGTCCTTAAATAATACTTTTATGAAAGAATTCCCGCTTAAGAAAGACAATGACACATATTCGGATACTTTCATTGAGGCTACTTGTGATCTTATTGCACGAGCCGTCCAATGCCAGGAAAGACTTCCTACAAGTATTCCCATTTCAATTATTCCACGTTTACCCATGTATACTGCTATTAATATCATTATTAGTATTGGTGGTATTGCAAGTAATATGTTAATTACAGTATCTATTGTTGCGTCGGTTAAACCACCCTTTAAACCAGCTATCATACCCAAAACTACTCCTATAATAGTAGCTATTAATGCAGCTATTACCCCCACGGATAAGGATACACGGATACCATAAACTGTTTCGGCAAACACATCGTATCCGAAATAATCAGTTCCAAAAGGATGCCGCATACTTGGTGGAGACATTAATGTACCTGTAGGTGTTCTAGGGCCATAGGGTGTTAGGTATGGGCCTATTATTCCTAATACTATTATAGACGCAACTATTGAGAAACTTGCCCAGAATTTTGCATTCTTTTTAAGTAATCTTATAGTTGTACTAGTCCTTATGTCTGTTAACCAGGACTCTAACTTAGAGCTCACCTAGCCCACCACGCCTACCCTTATTCTTGGGTCAAGTATAGCGTAGAGCATGTCAACGATGAAGTTAGCTACTATAACCATTAATATGACTACTAGTATCGCTCCTTGAAGTAGGAAGGGATCATTGTTTATTATTGCATTAAATAAGAAGTAGCCGAGTCCCGGATAATTAAATATGTATTCGACAGCAATAGCTCCAGCTACCATTGTACCTAACTGTATTCCTAAGCCAGTGATTTGTGGGTTTATCGCATACCTAAATGCATAGGCAGAAATCTTTCTCTTAGATAAGCCTAGCATCTCCATGAATCTAGAGTAATTTGATTCAAGCTCATATATCATAAGTGAACGCATACCAGAAGCCCAGCCGCCCATAGAAATTAGAACTAGGCTTAGGAAGGGTAAAAACCACGTACTAAGAAATGCGGTAAATGTATCCCAGCTCGGATTTGATAAGAGTTGGTCAAATACTGTTGAATAAACCACTGTAGGGAATATCTTATACTGTACGGATAATACCCATTGTAGGAACATTGCTAATACGAAGTAAGGTGTAGTAGCGAGAATATAGAGTATGGGTAAAAGTATCCTATCAAGAGACCTATACCTAGCAGCAAGGGCTCCAAGATAGTTGCCTATAAACCAGCTAACAATGATAGCTGGAGCCATTAATATGAGATCAAAGATAAGAGCCTTAAACACTATACTTGAAACAGGCTTACCGAGCAACCATACACTAATCCCGAGGTCGCCATGCAATAGCCCTTGAATAAATAATAAGTATTGCAAGTATAGGGGTTTGTTAAGGCCGAAAGCCTGCATGAAATATGAGGCAGATATGGCAGCTCCGGCTTGACCGGGGCCCAGCCTAGCAATAATTATAGCTATGGGGTTACCCAATAGTCTTGGGATGAGCCACGCAATGCTTAAGGCAACGAAGAATACAATAACGTATAATATTACTCTCCTCAATATATACCTGGCTAATCCCACTATTATGCGCCCTCAATTCTATAGTTTCGATGTAATAATTTTGTCTGAATAATATGAGACTATGTTATAGGTTATTATATTTAATTTGTATTTTAATAAAAAATAATTGCTATAATGGTAAAACATGGGTCTTCCCCATTATTTCTTCTTAACATATATTGCTGCAACTACTACTATTATAATAATTATTATTGCTATTGTCGCATAGAGCCATCCCGTCCCTCCACCTGTACTAGGTGTTGTAGTAGTGCTTGTAGATGGTGGGGGTGAGGATGTAGTACTTGGCGCCGATGTTGTAGTCTTACTGGTTGTTGTGGTTGTTTTTGTTGGTGTGCTTGTTGTTTTTGTGGTTGTTGGGCTGCTGGTTGTAGTCTTACTTGTTGTTGTTGGACTTGGCGATGAAGTAGTAGTTGGTAATGGACTACTAGTCGTTGGAGTTGATGGTGTAACTGGTTTTAAGTGTAGTAGCACTAGTAGTCCTCCATCCTGCCATCTGCCAGGCCATGTAACTGGTACCGCATAGGGGTTTTCTGCTGTAGGCCATCCTTTCCAGTGTAATGTTGTTGCCTGGAACCAGTAGGCATTATACCATAGTGGTATGTATGGCATTTCATCTAATAGTATCTTCTCTAGTTCTCTATATAGCTTCTTTAATGTTTCCTTATCTGATAATGGGGTGTGTGCTATTTGTTCTAGTATTCTAGTTAAGTTATCGTTATGGTATCTGCCAAAGTTCCCGCTCCAGCTATATTCTCCTACTGGTGGCGCATCTGGCCAGAAGGCCCAGTTGTATAGGGTATACGGTGATGGTGAAACGAAGCTGCCGAAGTTGTTTATTAGAAGATCGAATTCTCCCTTATACATCATGTCACTGTATACTCCATAGGCTGGGAAATCGGGTTCGGCTTTTATTCCAACAGCTTTTAAGCAGTCGGCGATGATGATTGCTGCCTGCATCCAGTCGGTCCATCCGTATGGCACGGTGACCTTTAGCTCTATGGTTTTACCGTCTGGGGTATCCCTCCAACCATCACCATTCCTATCAATGTAGCCTGCTTTATCAAGTAGTTCTTTTGCTTTCTCCGGGTCATATGTATAATTGTATTTTGCTAACAAGTCCTTGGCTAGAAAATCTTTCCACGCTGGTATTTCGATTAGACCGACCGGGTTTGCTTTTAGTACGGCTCCACCATATACCTCATTTACTATTCTATTCAAGTCTATTGCATAGTATAAGGCTTTTCTAAATACTGGGTCGTTTAATGGTTTCTTATTATGGTTTATGAATAAGTACGCTACATTGGCTGGTAGATAGTATGGCTTATCTTTATAGTATGTCACGATGAAGTTGTATTGTTTTACTAGCTGTGGTATGCCTGGTATGAAGAAGTTACTCCAATCTAAGTCTCCTCTTATGAGCATTGCTAATGCTACTTGGTTACTGAATACCATTATGTATTTTATATACTTGGGCCCTGGTGTGCCAAAGTATTTCTTACCCCACCAGTTATCGTTTCTTACATAGTATATGGTGTCCTCAGTGGTAGAGTATACCTTATACATACCAGAGCCTACAATATTCTCAGGTTTGTCTGCACCAACAATTTGCATTTTAAGTACGTCTTGTCCCTTTTCTTTTACTATAGGCTCAAATACATGCTTTGGTAGTATAGGTATGCTATACAAGTAGTAGTATAGTTGCGGATAGTTGAGCGCTGTTTTATTAAAGTGAAAGATCACTGTCTTCTCATCCGGAGTCTCTACGCTTACAAGATAGCTTGTAATCGAGGCATAGTATACTGATGGTAGCATTTTCGGTAAGTCGTAGAAAGTGAACTTTACGTCTTCACTTGTCAATGGTTTGCCGTCCCACCAGTAAGTATCTCTTAGCTTTATCTGAAGAGTATCATTGCTCAACCATTTAGGCTCCTCAGCCGCTAGCCATGGAACCCATTTATTAGTGTGCGGCAAATATAGGTATAGAACCTCATAGATCAGTCCAATAGTACCAGTTGTAGCTGCCCATGGTACTAGTGGGTTAAAGTTTGTTGGAGGCGCCCACATTCCTCCACCGATAACAACAGTTTCATCTCTAGGTGGTGTTTGTTGCGCCCAGGCAATTGTTGAAGTCGACAATATCACTAGGGTTATCAGAATTAGACTTAGAATAGAATACTTTCTATTCATACTATTCCACCATATTAATGTAAGTAATGGTTAAACTTATAAGTTTTTCCAGCAGTTATAAGAATGTTGAAAAAATATAAGTTATAAGAGTAGAAGAAATTTATAAATTCAATAAATGTACTAGATAAACGTGGTGTACAATATGATTAATGGTGTGAGAGTGGAGTTCCCCCAAGAGTTTAAGTGGGGGGTTTCCCAATCAGGCTTCCAGTTTGAAATGGGTGACATGTATAGGCGTTTTATCGATACAAATACGGACTGGTGGCACTGGGTTAGAGATCCACACAATATCTCTACGAAACTTGTAAGCGGTGACCTACCTGAAGACGGTATTGATTATATAGAGTTGTTTAAGAAGGATCACGAGATAGCGCATAGCCTGGGATTGAATATTTATAGAATAGGAGTTGAATGGAGTAGAATATTTCCCCATCCTACATGGTTAATAGATGTTGACGTGGAATACGATGGTAATAATCTAGTAAAGCATGTTAGAATAACAGAGGAAGACCTACGCAAACTTGATGAGATAGCTAATAAGGATGCAGTTAGGCTATATAGAGAGATCATACTAGATCTTAGACAACTGGGATTCAAGGTTATTGTAAACTTATTCCATTTCACACTTCCATACTGGTTACATAACCCCTTAAGGGCCAGGGCGAGTAATTTAAGAGAAGGCCCATTAGGACTCCTTGACGATAGATTTCCAGTAGAATTCGCTAAATATGCAGCTTACCTAGCATGGAAGTTCGGTGACCTAGTTGACTTATGGTCAACTATGAATGAGCCAATGGTACCAGTAGAACTTGGATACATGGGTACATATACTGGGTTCCCACCGGGCGTACTAGCAGTAGAGAGTGTATCAAAAGCTATATCAAATATCGTTATTGCTCATGCACTAGCATATGATATGATAAGGAAATTCGATCAAGCAAAAGCAGATCCGGGTTCCAGTAAACCAGCTGAAGTGGGATTAATACATAATATAATACCAGCGTATGATCTAGGAGACGTAGAGAGTAGTATTGCGGCTGAACATTATTCGTACTTTCACAACGAGTTAATACTGAACGCTATCGTTAAGGGAAGCCTAGACATAGGTCTTGATCAAGAAACAATAGTGAAACCACCAGTACTTGGAGGAAAACTTGACTGGTTTGGAGTAAACTATTATACAAGACTCGTTGTTAGGAGAGAAGCAGAACGATTCAAAGGCTACAAAATACTAGACTTCGATGCAGTACCGGGCTACGGCTATGCCTGCACACCCTATGGGATATCAAGGATCGGTAGATGGTGTGATGGCATGGGCTGGGAACACTACCCCGAGGGCATTAAGACTGCTATAAGGTTAGCTAAAAGCTATGTAGATAATCTGTATATCACTGAGAACGGTACATCAGATTCACGAGACATATATAGGCCAGCATATATTGTAAATCACTTATATATGATATATGAGTTACTCCAAGAAGGGATAAGAATCAATGGATACTTACACTGGGCCCTCACAGACAACTATGAATGGGCTCATGGTTTCAGGCAAAAGTTTGGATTGTATGAAGTAGACCTTATAACAAAAGATAGAATACCTAGACCCTCATCAAAAATATATAAGGAGATAGTGCAATCAAACTCGATACCAAGAGAGTATATGAAATACTTGATAAAAACAGAGGTGGTATAACCTTATGAAGACTATAGCCGTCGACGAGAAAACCTGGAAGAGACTAAAAGAGATGAGAGAGAAACTCGGAACTCAATCATATAATGAGCTAATAAACTTGCTTATTGAGAGATGGCATGTAACAGAATTTAAAAAGGCGGTTGATAAAATAAAGATAGACTTATCTCCCACTGCTGTTGCCGAGTACGTTAATATGAAGAAAAAAGTTATGGGAAGAAGATAAAATGAGCTT
>JALWGO010000114.1 GCA_027038805.1 Thermoprotei archaeon | reverse complement strand
AGATTGCTGCGTATACTTGTTCTAATGTCTCGTGCAACTCTCTGTGAAGCGAGTATTATGAAGTAGCCCCACTTCCTACCCTCTCTAGCTATTCTTTCGAGTTCTATTGCACTAATATTCTTTCCTTCACCAGCATAGTTTTGTGCTTCATCAACAACTAGTCCAAGGTTTAATGGTTTTCTCGAAGCCATTATATAGTTCCAACCAGCTCTCGCTACATCCGCTATTATTGCTTGTTTAACTTCTATGTGTGAGTCGTAGCTCATGTCTACTATTATGAATCCCTTCTCTTTCGCTTTTTCTATTAGTTCTCTTTGACTAATAGTCCTCTCGTTCAACTGTTTAAAGAATGACTCATCTATAAAGAAGTTTATAAGGCTCCTAACCCTCGCAACACCCCCCTCCTTAGCCTTTAGGGAAAACATTACGTTAGCCAGCATTTCCAGGAACTTCTCCTTATCCCATCCGTCAATAACCGCTTCTCCCGCCTCATCTGTGAACAATGTTTGTTGTAGCGTGTATTGTCTACTCTTACTAGTTCCTCGTCTCCCAGTATCTACTCCCCCACCTAAGCCTATGCACTCGTCTACATTCTTCATCTTACCTTCCAGTATGCTTGCATAACATATGGTTGTTACGAGAACATAGTCTTCATAGTAGGATGATAGGTGCCCTAATTCTAAGATGAGGTTTGATATAACATCGGGTGATAACTTGATCTTATTGCTCTCAACTATATGGTTTTCTAAGCCCTTCTCACGATAGGGTTGAGCGTAATCTACACCCGTATGATCGAAGACTATGAGGGAAAAGCCTTTATCCACTATTTCCTCTATTAATGCTCTAATGAGCCTACTTTTACCCATACCAGTAGCTCCGAAAACACCTACATGATATCTAAGGCCTTCGGGTGTTAGTGGGATCTCCCAGCCACTATACTTATGTACTCCAACAGTGATCTTGTCTTTAACCGATACATATTCTGATAACTTTTCACCGTGTTCTACGAGGAATACCTTTGAGCCTGGATGAGGTGCTCTAATATTTTCAGTAAACTTCTTAGAACCCTCTGTTATGGTTAGAGCACCATATATTTCAACCCAAGCATTACTATACCCTAAGATCAATTCTTCCTCTAATGCGTCGGGATGATCTATGTAGACTGTCCTAACACCCCTCCTTAAGAAGGGTTCGAGTCTGTGAACCCATCTCAATACTCCTAACATGAGGTAGTCTTCATAGTTCTTATCGTGGACTACAACTAGTTGTTCATCAGATATCTCTTTAGCGACATCGTTGCGAATAGCTATGGGGGCTAGATTAGCGCTAGCACCACTTAGTATTATTCCTATCTCCTTGCCGAAGACTAGTGGGGACTCCAATAACCTGCACCTAGCACTCCTTACACTACAATAATATACTAATACTTAAAATAGTGTCTATCTACGACGGGTAAAGCCATATTCTTTAGAGAGTAATATTTTTCACCAATACCCCCTGATTATTAGCAGGGAGGCTTCTTGTTTAAACTCGTACTAGGCACTATTTTCGGGAGACCCTATCCCTGGCTCTATGGTATTAGGATAAGAGCTGTAATGGTTAATGCTTACGAGATTCTTCGGAGAAACATACTTGATAAACTCCGAGGAGAAAACCTCCGCTCACTCCTACAGATAGATGAAAGCGTAGAGTTATGGATTGATAGTGGGGGATACCAGTTTCTTAGAAACAATATTGATATTAGTGTTGAGAAGCTAGCTAAAATATATAATTCAATAGAAGCAGACTACTACATATCACTTGACCATCCCCCATCACCTAGAGATAGAGGTGAGGAGAGGAGAGCTAAGATTTTGAAAACCATTGAGAACTATAGGAAACTATACCGTTTACTAGACAGCAATAAGAAGAATAAGCTATTACCAGTGTATCATTTATCTGATAGCAAGCTCTTAGAAAAACAATACAACGAGTACAGTAGAACTGATTATGCTGCCGTTGGGGGACTTATACCATACATAATGCAGCTTGCTGGTAGGAATAGTAGGCTTAAAGCAGTAACCTTTCTATCCCTTGTAAAGAAATATTCAAAGCAGAAGATACATGCGCTAGGCATTGCTAGTCCAGCAATGATACCAATACTGAGAAGACTGAGAATCGAGAGCGCAGACACTATGACGTGGAGACATAAGGCAGCATATGGTAAGGTAATCATACCTGGAATGGGGGAACGCCATGTAACTGGGAGGAAGATAAGCTTTGGACCAAGATATGTAACGAGTAAGGATTGGAGAAAACTACTAGGATACCTAGAAGAATTCAACAAGGAGATCATGGCATACAATAATCATCGTATAGTAGTAGAAGATATTAAGAAGAGCTTTGAGTATCGAGCCTTATTCAACGCTTGGAGCATAATCTCAATATCTGTGAAAAACTATGATGGAGAACACATAGTTTCACCGTCATTTAAAAAACTATATAATATAGCTAGAAAATATATAGAAGAACATGATAGGAGAACCCTATTAAATCTAAACGACCAGCTACTAGGCGGCTAAGAGAACCAGGAAGCAGAGATGAAGACCATGTCGAGTATACGCGTAGACGATATCGCATTAGAATATGCTCGTAGTGTCGCCTATGCTAGAACCGTTGACTGGTACCTTATCAAGCTGCAAATAGCCTTAGATAAACTAGCCGACCGTTACCCAGGCGTAGATAAAGGAGTTCTACTCGAAAAACTACTAACCCATCCACGCGTAAGAGAAGTTCTCGAACCACTAGCCTGTGAGCGTAACCTAACTATCCAGTTAATAGAAGAGGATCCAAGACATAAAGCTCTTAGACCCTACGCTAGGATTATATCGAGTATCCTCGATGAAATAGAGTGTTCTCAAGCCCCCATGTTAGAGATGGCTAGAGATGCAACATATAGAATAGAGTATGAGGAAGCACATGGCGCTGAAACCACAGTATCCGTAAGGCCTAGGAGACTTAAACCTAAACTGAGGTTCAAGTTCCCACATTTAGGCTTGATTCCCAGGGGCTTACCCGAACATGTTAGAGTCTTAATAATATTGTCTATTATTGGCGTGGCTGTCTATCTACTATTAAGATTCTTATTGCCACACTAATATGCTAAAATAAGTCGTATACTTGGTTGCTTCTACTGTTTTATTTGTTTAGCTTACTCTACCAGTGCTTTGTGTCCGGTTCTCCTCAGAGACATTATACGTGTGGATTGAGATTAGATACTCTTAGAAACACTAAATGGTGTAAATAAAATGAGAGATAAAAGACGTGTGGAAAAGAGAACCTTAAGAGACTATGAGTTAATCGTTGTTAAGCACTTGGTATTAACAAGTATTCGCTGCTAATCCCTGACTAAACTCTAACACGTGTTTTTCTCACGTGATCAATAGGTAGGCTATTGTAAATGCTAAGGATAATAGCGCGCTAGGTATAAAGTATTTGTAGACTCCACCAATATTTTCTTTAAAGTATTCTAGAGTATAGACTAGACATAGATGAGCTGGCGATATAAGGTATCCTAGAAAAGCTGAAGCAAACACTAAGCTCACGGTATCTAGTGGTAGGCTTGCCCCAGTTATATTTGCTATTAATGGTATTGATAATACTATTGAGGTTAAGGGAGATGCTAGGAAATAGCCTAGGAGGAAGGGGAGAAAGGCCTCAATAATAATTAATGGTATACCAGTACCAACTATTGCATTGGCTATAGCCTTAGAACTCGTATAGAGTATTGTTTTCTGAAAGAATATTATTGAGTAAGCAGCCAATATTATGCCGAGGACACGTCTATTCCTAATCACATCGACTACAATACTATATTTCGGCATAGCTAGAGCCCATAGAGTAAGCAAACCCAATAGTACGCCAACTACTATCCCATAATTACCTATAACGATCTTCAAAAACACGCCGGAAACCAAGGCTACGATTAGAGGCGATAATGTAGCCATTAACCCTTTACCTTCCTCCCCATCTACTCTAGGTTTCTTTACTACTCTTCTCCCTCTGAGAGCTGTGAAGTAGCCTATGAAAACCATAAACAAGGCTATTGGGAGATTCCTTAATGCAAGTGATGCTAGGTCTACTCCACTAATAGTCGATGTAATTATTAGTGTCTGACTTAAAGGATACGATAAGAAGATAGTATGTCTAAACCATACATTAGTATAAACACTTAGAGCAGGTGATAGCCCTACTAGCGACCCTAGGATGCCGACAATAGGTGCCGACATCAATGCGCCTCCAGCAACGGGTAGTAATCCTATAACGGCTGGCACAATTATTATAGCGTATCTGGGATCTCCAAGCCTAGAGGATAGATTCCTACCTAAGCCTTCAATAAACCCCGTTAACCTATATATTTCGGCAAAAACAGCTATACTCGTTGAAGCCGCTAATAGGAACTGTGTTTTATTATCAGCTAGAGTAATGTAAAGTATTTTGATAATATTGGTAGGCGAGAGAACCACTAAGACTGAGATACCAGCGAGCAGTAATGATATGCCGATATCTACTCGCAGCCTTGCCAAGACTATTACCAATACTATAGCAAATAATATTACTAGAAGCTCCACTCCACGCACCACTAATTAGAAACCTAAATATTAGTTTTAAGTATCACTTCACGCTATAGGGAGATTCTACAATATTATAGATACTATAGTATTGATCAAACATACATAGTTATGGTAAAGATACAGGCATACACGTGTTATTATTACCTTAAAAAATCTATTATATTATTATATTTAGTGAAGAAAAATATTCTTTTAGCTTGAAACGAATTTTTCGAACCATTCCCTTGCTTCTTCATCGCTTGGTGCTTGTACTGGTGGATGCTTGAATAGGTATGCCGAAGCCTCGGGTATTGCTCCTTTAAGTCCCTTGTCCAATGCTATTTTAGCAGCTCTTACAGCATCTATTAATACGCCTGCTATCATTGACTTATCGTCTACTACTAGTTTAACGTCGATTGTCAACGGGAAGTCTGCAAAACCTCTACCCTTTATGTATATGTAGGCTACCTTAGTGTTTCCTAGGAATGGTACATAGTCGCTAGGGCCTATTCTAACCTTCTTAGCTGCTTCTAGTTCTCTTCCCTCTGGTATTATGCTTGTTACTGCTCTAGTCTTGCTTATTCTCTTAGTCTTTAATCTCTCTTCAACAGTCATGTTTAAGAAGTCCGTGTTTCCTCCAACGTTTAACTGGTAGGTTTCTTCTACTAGTACTCCTCTAGCTACTAGTAGTCTCACTAGTGTTCTATGGAGTATGGTTGCACCGACTTGTCCCTTGACATCATCTCCTAGCACGGGTACACCGTGTTCGGCGAAAACCTTTGGCCAGTAACCTGTTGGATCGCTTGCAATGAATACTGGGATACCGTTTACGAAGGAGGCTTTAGCTAATACTGCTGCTTGGGCATAGAATCTTGTTGCTTGTTCGCTTCCAACTGGTAGTAGGTTTACTACTACATTTGCATCTGATTCTTCGAGTACCTTTACTATTTCCTCTAATGATGGGTTGCTATCTTCTATTGGGTTAAAGACCTCCCTCATGTGTTCTGCTACACCGTCTAATACTGGGCCCGGGTGTACCTTTACTCCTAGTTTTGGTACGTCAGCGAACTTTGGCGTTATGTTGGGTTTCTCGAATATTGCTTCGCTTAGGTCTTTTCCAACCTTGTTCTTTGATACATCGAAAGCTGCCACAAACTCTATATCTGATATATGGTATTTTCCTAGTCTTGGATGCATTAATCCTGGTATGAAAGCGTTATCGTCTGCATTCATGTAATAGTATACTCCTTGGACTAGGGCTGAGGCTGCATTTCCTACTCCTACTATAGCTACTCTTACTTTGGACACTTCTCCCACCTCCATACTCATAGTAGAGTTAACTATGTGGGCGGGGATTGTACGAATACTCTGAGTATATTTTTGCCTAGAAAATATGCCTGGACACAAAATATATTTGCGGAGAAATATATCTTTTACGCCCGCCACACATATTAGGGTTCTTTCAAAGAGTAACCATGGAATTAGTGGAGGGGGAGCTTCCACGCAGTCAAAGGCTTTGCTAAGACTTGAAAGAAAGATGACGACAGAGAACCTCTGGTTATATATTGTATCCATCCTAAAAGATAACCCTACCTATGCATATAATATTCGTGTACGCATAGCAGAAAAATATGGTTTCAAACCCCCTACCATGACTGTCTACACTGTTCTCTACCGACTAATAAGAGAAGGTCTAATAGAACCTGTAGACTATAATGGTATGAAGGTTTACCGCGTAACAGAGAAGGGACTAGCTATATATGAGCAAGCCGTAAAGTATCTCCAGGAGGTAGTTAACAAACTTCAAAGTAAGGAGAAGACTACTCCAAACAAGGATGAGTAAAAATATGTATAACCTAGCCATGATGTATTGATTAATGTGTATATAATCGTAGTTTTCTTAGGGAGAATAGACTTGGGGAAAGAAGTAGTCTTTACTTGCCCTAAATGTGGTTTTAGAACAACTAGCTATTACTGGCGATGCCCTAAGTGTGGTTCGCCTTTAAATATATCTTTTGAGAAAAATTGGCGTCCTCGTGGCAGAGGATTGAGGAGATATACGTCGATGCTACCAATAAGGCCTAGAAAAACGCTTGGCGAGGGAGGTACACCACTCGTAGTTAGGAAGATAAGGGGTGTAAGGGTTTTCTTTAAGTTAGAATACCTTAATCCTACTGGTAGTTTTAAGGATAGAGGAGCTTCACTATCAATAACTTATGCTCGCCTCAAGGGTTATAGGAGGGTTGTAGAAGATACCTCAGGTAATACTGGTATAGCTGTTACAGCGTACTCGAGACTCTATGGTATTAAGCCAGTAATAGTAATGCCAGAGTATGCGCCTAAAGGTAAGAAACAACTCGTTAGAGCTCTAGGTGGTGAAATCATTGAAACGCCCACAAGAGGAGATGCGGCTAGGAAAGTATTAGAACTAGCTAATGGGGAAGCCTTCTATGTAGCTCATACTTGGAGCCCATTCTTTATTATAGGTGCTTCGACAATAGCCTATGAAGCCTTTGAACAAGGTTTTCACGGGGGAACAGTTATCGCTCCTATAGGGTCTGGTGGATTATTTCTAGGACTATACTATGGGTTTAAGGATCTAGTAGACCAGGGACTAATGGATGAGAGTCCGTTCTTTGTGGGTGTAGAAGGGGTAAGTGTTACACCAATATATAATAGACTATACGGTAAGCCAGTTGTAAAAGGAGAGTCAACTCTTGCTGATGGAGTCATGGTTCCTAATCCTCCCAGGACAGATGAAATAGTAGAGGCATTGAGAAAGAATAATGGTAGAATAATATTGGTTGACAACAATGAGATCTTGAAGGCATTAAAAGACCTTTATAGGCTGGGATTTATAGTTGAGCCAACATCAACTCTACCCTATATAGCGTTATTGAAGCTCATTGGAGAACACGTTATTGATAGGGGAGATGAGGTACTAGTACCGCTTACGGGTTCTGGTTTGAAGACTCTTGATGTTTTTGAACGCTACACTTAATTTTCTCTCCCTCCTGGGTTTCATCTGTTTTTAAGGTAGCAAGTTTTTTATTCGAGCCTATTAATTAAATTTAATTAAGGATGTAGATGCATTGATAGAGCTAGCAATAATAGCGTTCATATTAAGCTATATAAGCAGTATGGTAGGAATGGGCTACGGTACGATAATAGTACCAATACTATTACTAATGGGTTTTAACCCCCACGACGTAGTAGCTGGTGTGCTCTTATCACAGCTTGCAGGAAACACTGTAGCCGGGATAACACATCATAAACTTGGAACCATAGCACTACGCGGGCGAGAAAGTGATCGCAGACACTTATTTGCACTAGTCTTATCAGCTATTATTGCAGTCGCTATTGCAGTTATATTGGGCATAAAATTGTCTGAAGAATACGTGAAGATATATATTGGGTTAATCATAGTTGCATCAGGTCTCATAGTATCTACTATGAGGAAGGACAAGTTCTTACAAGGCAATGGCATTGATAACGGGTTGTTGTTGAAGATATCTATTCTAAGCTTTATTGCATCCTTTAATAAAGCATTAACTGGTGCAGGCTATGGCCCCATACTTATTCCGGGTCAAATACTCTTAAAGGTAAATGTTAGGAAAGCAATAGCATTAAGCCTTGTAAGCGAGATTGTCGTCAACTCTATAGCAGTATTATTCTATATAGCCGCGGGAGGAGTTAACCTAATGATAGCATTCATGCTTACTATGGGAACAATTTTAGCAGCACCTTTAGCCTCGGTTACTGTTAAGAAAATGGACCTAATACTACTCACACGAGTAGTAGGTATCTTGACCGCAATTATGGGTTTAATAATTATAGGAAAAACAATTAATATAATAATGTAGAAAGAATCATTGCCTTAATATCTAGGCTTTTCTTGGCGTCTCACCTAACTGTCTCTGAAATAGTCTGCCAGCCACTATTATCGGATCCCAAACCGGGTTTAGGTATGGATGATACCCTATATCTGTCTGGAATAGATCCCAGACTGTTCCCTCACGCTCAAGTAGTGCTGATATAACGTTTACTCTCCAGAAGGCTGATTGATCTCCTAGTGCCTGTGCACCGAGAAGCTTACCTGTATCTGCATCGGCTATAACCTTGAACCTAATTACCTCTACGTCACCCATATATGCTGGCCTTGAATTAGATCTCAGAGAAACCGCTATCACATTGTATCCTTTCTTTTTCGCCTCCTCTTCACCTAAACCTGTTCTCGCTACTACCAGACCGAATACTTGTGTTGCTGCTGTTAGGGCTGTTCCCTTGTATATTGCTTCTCTTCCACCAATGTTTGTCCCAGCTACATATCCCATCTTGTTAGCGTTTGTAGCGAAAGCAGCCCATATTCTCTCCTTGGTTACCAGGTGTGTTGTTTCAGCTACATCCCCTACAGCATATACGCCCTTCACACTAGTTTCCGTGTGCTCATCCGTCCATACGGCTCTTGTTTGACCTATTTTTGCTCCAACCATTTGTGCTAGCTCAGTGTTGGGCTTGATGCCTACTCCTACTACTGCTACATCTGCCTCTAAGAACCCCTTATCGGTTTCAATGCCTACAAGCCTACCGTTCTCGTCAGCTTTGAACCCAGTGGTTTTCGCACCCAATAATACTTCTATGCCATGAGAGCGCAGGTGTTCTTGAACGGTCTTAGCGAGATCCGGGTCAAGTGCTTTTGGTAGTACCTGGTTGAACATCTCCGAGACTATAACCTTGAAGCCCTTCTCCGCTAGGGCTTCAGCCACCTCTAATCCTATATAGCCTGCACCTACGACAACGGCTTTACCTGAGCCAAGTTTTTCAACGTAGTTCCTCAGCTTTCCCGCATCGTCTAGGTGGCTTAGAGTGAATACTCCCTCTATATCCTTTATTTCGGGGAAGAAGTCGTAGGCTCTAGGCCTAGCACCCGTGGCTATTACGAGGTAATCGTATTCTACCTTGCCTTTCTCACCAGTATCAAGGTTTACGTATTCAACTGTCCTGGTATCGGGGTCTATTGACTCCACCTTATGCTTTATTCTTAAATCTATCCCACGGTTCTTTATGAAGTACTCAGGCTTATAATGCATTAGATGTTCTAATTTCTTAGCAATACCAGCAACATAGTAAGGTGTCCCACAGAGAGCAAAACTAACCCATCTAGTTTTCTCAAAAACAATAACGTTATAATCGGGTCTCAGTCTCTTTACACGGCTTGCAGTAGCCATTCCTCCAGGTCCACCACCTATTATGACGACTGTCTTACTCACATGATACACCCCATTAACTTTACTATGATAAAAGACATCTTATTCGGGAAAAAATACTAGCACTAATACTTGAGTATTCTTTTGAATCACGAATATTATGGAACCCTGTTTTGTACTGCATAGCTTCTTAACCAAATGTGTTTTTAAAGTTATCTGAACCTATTAATAATCACGTAACTTTTAATTCAATAAATTATGAATTATAAAGTGTTTTCTCTGCTTTAACTACAATGATCCTCAAGCATCCCTTTAGCCTATGTTTACTATCGGCTTGAAAAATACATTATTTTAGTCCTAAACAACAGTATATATGGGGATAGCATTATGAAGGCCTATATTTCCATTGATTTAGAGGGACTACCCGGTATTTCTTCTATAAGCCAGGTCGCCCCAAAATACTCTCTATACAATGATGCACGCCAGATAATGACGCGTATCGCTCGGGTTGTAGCTGAAAGCCTATTGAAATGTGGGTTTAAGGAGGTTGTTATAGCGGATAGCCACGGCTTCATGGCCAATATCATACCATGGGAGATGCCGAGGAGAGTCAGACTTATTCAAGGATACCCTAGACCCTATTCCATGGTTGTAGGCCTTGATAGAGGATTTGATGCAGTATTATTTATAGGATACCATGCTGCAGCTGGAACAACTAACGCCTTCCTAGACCATACGTATAGTTCATCAACTATACACCGTATATGGGTAAATGATGAGCTAGCAAGCGAATACTATGTCAACGCCCTCTACGCAAGCTATTATAAGGTACCTCTAATACTCGTGGCCGGCGACAAGCATTTAGAAGATGATGTGAAGAAGCATACACCTTGGGCAATATTCCTAGCCCTCAAGGAAGGTATTAGCAGATTATCCGCTATCTACAACTCCCTCGACGACATAGAAGAAGAATTAAAAGACGCCGTTAAAGATGCTTGCAACCGATTAAAGCAGGGACAAGTAAAACTAATAGAACTAGTCGATACATATAAGGTGAGAATAGAGTTAAAGAACCAAGTCTTCGCGGATATGCTACAAGTAGTTCCTGGTACAAGGAGAATAGATGCATATACTGTAGAATATATTGCGAAGACTCCAGTAGAGGTTTTAGGAATAATAGAGACTGCTGCTTGGATAGGAGCTGGCGCAACATATATCATTGAGAGAAGCCGCTAAGAAAATTATTGAAAAGATTTACATAATATACTGTTTTCTTAAAATCTCAAGCATTCTACGCCTACAGTCTACGCAAACCTCTACAGGATTCTTAGAGAACGGCTGACCTCCACCCATGAGGCATCCATCGGGACATATGTATAATAGTATTGTTCCCTCCTTTATGTAGCCTTTTCTTATGGCTTCAAGAATACCTCGTACCTCGTAGGGTCCTACGGCTTTTACATATCCTCGAGACTCTGGTAGTATTATTCTATCTGGTTTTGCTGGCTTTAATTCATCTATTTCGATTTTCTTTAACAAGTACTGTATTTCACGTGTAGTTAGAATATAGTCGCTTTGAAGCTTGCGTGCTACGCACTGTGTTATTACTATACCATTAACTGGTACGCGTATTTCAGGTGGTTTAACCAGGTATTTCTTAAGGTCTGGGTAGAACATGTTCACGTATCTGTATTCAGCCTCACTTACTGGTACTATACTTAGACCCACCTGGGGATGCACGCTTAGTAACGGCGACCATAATACTACTTCGCTAAAGCCTAGGTATTTGAGAGCCGCTATAATCTTACCTGGATTCACTCCATAGACTTCCGCTAATGCCGCGAGAGCCTCTGGTTCTATATATGCTACAAGCCTACCACCATTCCTCAATAAGAGCCTCTGCACAGATTCTATTGTCGTCCTATGCTTTATAGCTCCTACTGGGCAATAAGCTGTACATAAACCACACAATATACAGTTAGTGTTCTCGAAGGGTTCTTGAAAAGGCGTCGAGACAGCAATATTTATTCCACGATTTATTAGTCCAAGCGCCTTTATCCCTATCTTCTCACATATACCAACACAGCGGCCACATACGATACACTTTTCACCATCTAGTTCGAGAAGTTTACCCCTTATCTCTAATGCAAACTCTTTACAGTACTCGAATCTCCTCTCTCCCTGCTTATACCATTCCCCTCTAGCTAGTTTTTTAACAAGGTCTACGAACTCACGATTATTTATTGGACATCCTCTTAGCCAATAGTCTACTTTAACGTATCTTGTTATTGGGGAAGGCTCTACGGGTTCTTTTATAGGAGGTCTACCACCGTATACCTTGTATAATTCCTCCCTAGACTTATTCCTGGCTAACCCGGGGATTCCGCCGATAAAGCTACATGAGCCAAGGGCTACGAGTATTTTCGTCTTCTTTCTGATCTCCTTGAGTTTTTCTATATCGTGTTTTGATGCAACTGCTCCCTCAACGAATACTATATCGTATTGCTCTCGTTCCTGTGAGAATCCTAGAAGTGGTTCATAGGCTATCTCTATGTTAGCCTCCTTTAATAGTTCTAGTAACTCGTCTCCTAGATTAACTATTTCGTGGCGGCAACCCTCACATCCTGCTAGAGAATATATTCCTACAACTATTTTGTTTTGGCTCATAGACTTCACCTATCGTTTCTTAGAACTGTTACGTGTACTGCGCATGGGAGGCATGGATCGTAGGCTCTGATGAGCATTGAGGCTTTTCTCTGCAGTTCGCCTACATCTACTTCGCTTTCCTGGAACATTGTTTCTCCTAGTCTTATTGCTGAGGTCTCGATATGCCTTGAGTTAAATGCTGTTGGAGTTATAATGTTAGCATAAGTTATCTTTCCCTCATCGTCTACCTTGTAGTGGTGGATTAATAGCCCTCTTGGGGCCTCCAATACGCCTACTCCTTCACCAGCCTTCACCTTGAAGTCTGTTCTAAGCTTTGGTTTCCTATCAAGGAATTCCTCGAGGCTTTCTCGGACATCAACTATTGTGTAGAGGATCTCTAATGCTTTTGCCTTGATGTTGCTGAAGGGATTTTTTGACTCTCTTAGTATCTTTGAGACATAGTCCTCGTATCCGAGTAGTCTTTCATGATAGGCGTTGAGTCTTGCTCTTGAACCAACATAGAATACTTTGCCTTTATAATAGTATGCTTTGGAGTTCGAATAGTCTACTATTTTCTCCTCAATATATTTTGTATAATCTATTCCCGGAAATACTTCGCCATCCGACCCGTATAGGTTATTACTTGTGTTTAAGTATCCTTGAGGGGACTGTACTACAACGTAATCTGGTGCTGGGTCTTCGAGAGGAGGAATTTCTAGCTCTATTACTTCTTCTAATACTTTTCTAGCATAATCTTCTGCTTCTCTCAGTGTTTTTACTACTTTCTCTATTCTATCTCTTGCAAGATCTTTTCGGAATCCTCCAACGCTATAGGTGTTTGGATTAACTATTCTACCGCCTAAGAGGTCAACGGCTTTTAGGCTTAGAGAGTTTAACTTGAATCCTA
>JALWGO010000113.1 GCA_027038805.1 Thermoprotei archaeon | reverse complement strand
GAATAAGAGTCTATATGGTTCGAGTAAGCTATAAGCAGAAACCTTATCGCAGGATACTAATGCAGCTCTATGGAGCCGAAGTAGTACCCAGTCCAAGTAATTTAACCAATTATGGTAGAAAAATATTGGAAGAAGACCCTGATAATCCGGGGAGCCTTGGAATTGCCATAAGCGAAGCAATAGAAGATGCTTTAACCAGTCCTGACACCAAGTATTCTCTAGGATCGGTATTAAACTTCGTCCTAATGCACCAAACGGTTATAGGGCTTGAGGCAAAGAAACAACTAGAATACCTGGGTGAGGAAGACCCAGATTATCTAATAGGATGCGTTGGCGGCGGAAGCAATTTTGCTGGATTCACTTATCCATTCATATATGATAAGCTTAGAGGAAAACTTGATGCAGAAATAATAGCTGTTGAGTCCAAAGCTGCGCCCTCTATGACAAAGGGAGTATACACGTATGATCACGGTGATAGTGCCGGCCTAACGCCACTAATAAAAATGCATACCATAGGCCATAGATTCGTTCCACCACCGATCCATGCAGGAGGATTAAGATACCATGGTGTAGCTCCATCCCTAAGTATACTATTAAATAACAATATTGTTAAAGCAGTAGCCTATAAACAAACAGAAGTATTTGAGGCGGCGAGGATATTTGCTCAAGCAGAAGGATTCGTACCAGCACCAGAAACGGCGCACGCAGTAAAAGCGGTCATAGATATTGCTAGAGAAGCAAAGAAAAACAATGAGAAAAAGATAATAGTATTCAACTTCAGCGGCCACGGTCTACTAGATCTAAGCGGTTATGACGAGTTCCTTGCAGGAAAACTCGCAGACAGTGAGCCAGAGTCCATAGACCTAAGCTACTTACCAAAAATATAGAGGATGATTCTTATTGTGGCCTATTTGTCTAAAAGAGTAGAATTACTAAAAATAAGAGAACTAATAGAGCATGAAGAAATAATACACGAAAACCTCGTAACTGTTGCAGAAAGTATTAGAAAACTAGGATACATACTAAAACCAATAATAGTTGACGAAAGAACTCTAGTAATAATAGACGGGCATCATCGACTTAATGCATTAAAAATACTAGGAGCCAAATATATACCAATAATATATGCAAACTACGACAAAGACATAATCAATGTAATACCAGGCAGGATAACAATTCCCATTACTATAAGCCCAAAAGAGGCAGTAAACAAAATATATTTTTTAATAAAATCAACAGTAAAGAAAGGACCCCACGATATACAAATAAAAATAATAGACAGTAAAACAACAATAACCACAAAAATAAGAATAGACCTGGCAGACTTATACATAAATATAAAAAACATATTAAAAAACATAAATAACCTACATCGGAACCCAGCAAATAAAATAGAAGTAACACTAATACTACCATTAATTAATAAAAGAAATATAGAAAAAGTAATAAACCAAGAGAAAAAACTACCGCCAAAAACGTCCTATCATATAACTCCTCTAAAAAATATAATAAAACCAGTAAAAATATCAAAACTAATATAACTAAAAACATTAATGTAGTCATTTTTTCCATAATATCAAACTCGATCCTATCCTTACTTTTATTCCAATGTAAGATATCTTATCTGTTATAGGTTGTTATTGATGTAATATCATGATGATTTTTGGTGAGCTCGCGGGGGACTTGAACCCCGGACCTCCGCCGTGTGAGAGTACAATCATACGAAAGCATATATCCAAGATATTCATGTAATCTAAGGCAGTAATCACGTCTTATATCAATGGTGATTTTTGTCTTAGACATTTATATGTCTTGATTAGAATAGCCTAAGGTCTTTTGCTACATATAGTGTTCAGGAGAAGATTGTTGACTGAAGCCAAGAATAGAATAGTAGTTGACCCTAAGATTATGGGAGGTAAACCTGTAATAAAAGGAACAAGAATTCCAGTTTATTTTATCCTAGAGTTATTATCTAATGGATGGAGCATAGATGATATTTTAAGAGAGTATCCGTACCTCTCAAGAGAAGACATTTTGGCAGCTATCAAGTATGCTGCCAGGCCTTGAGGGAAGAAGTCATTGTCAAAGCCTAGATTTCTGGCAGATGAAAATATACCTCGAACTGTTATAATTATGCTTGGAGAAAAGGGGTACGATGTCTCGGTCTGGGAGTTTAGACTGGGTATGAGTGACGAAGAAGTAGTAGAGTTAGCCATAAGGGAGTCAAGAATTATAATAACGCTTGGCAAAGATTGCGGGAGAATAGCTCTCTTAAAACCTAATGTTCTAGGGATAATTTTATTAGGAATGCCACCATTAAATCCTCAATACATAGTTAAAAGATTGCCCTTGACGCTGGAAAGAATAGAAAACCCATACAATAAGTTAATCATAATAAGAAAAAGAACAATAAAAATAATCACATTACGCTAATTAATTATCCTAGACGTTTATGCGTGGCAACCTTTATGGTTTTGTTAGCTACCCGAGTTACTCCCGACACGCACTCTATATACATCTCATTTAATCTATTTATACCTGAGGTGTGGATGTTGTCCAGTAAACTCCACCCCGGCCCGGAATCATAAAGTTAATGGAGCCTGGACGTTCTGTAGTGAGGAAAAGAATTGTTGTGGGTGGATAGTGGTTAGAAGAAGACGCAAGCAATACTACGTATACCTGCAGACACCAACCGGGGAGGACTGCTACCTCGGGTCCCTTACCCGCTTTGAACCCTCTCCCGTTAAGCTTGTTGTTACTGTAGATGGTGAGAACCTGAACGTCGGTATCGAACCAATACTAAATGATGCTGAAGGACTGATTGGCGTGGTAAAGGGTTTAGCCCAGGTATACAGTAATATAAACTTGGTAAAGGAGGTAATTGCAAGACTCCTCAGCAAATACAAACTCTCTAAGGGAGAGAAGATATGAAGAAGGTACTGATTGGTCTGATGGTTACGCTTCTCGTTGTCATAGGTATTGTGGGTTATATGCTTCAAAGCGGCAGGATAGGCTACTATTCTGGCTACCCCTCGGGCTACAGCGAGGACCACGAGGAGAAAGATTACGAGGAGAGAATGAGGCTCTGGGAGGAGGGCTGTAATAAGACGGGGTTCGCACTAATCCGCTACAATGGTAGTCTAGTTGAGGCTCAATACGAGATGCACCCGAACTTTAGATGGGGGGAGGGTGGTCGGAAGATATGGTACTGCGAGGTACAAGTATACCTCCTCCACCCCATAAACGACATAGGGGGGTTCGGGGTTCCCAAGGAAGAGTTCGAATCCAAGTACCTAGTAAGATACCTATCCGGGAACACGGGCAGAACCTCCGTAACCTTATTAGAGTCTTTGAATGGAGAATGGATAAGTGCTGGCGGGGAGGCACTAACAGAGTGGTGGAACACTCTAACAGAGGTCAAAGCAAGCCAGATATGGGACTACATCAACAGTCTCTGGGACAGAATGACCAACAGTAACAAATACTACGACTACACGTTTTCATCCAGCCAATGGACCACTCCATCTAAACCACTACCAAATCAGACCATTAAGATATACAGTATAAGACTATGGTATGGTGCTAGACTAGACATACTAGCATACCAAAACCCAGCAGACCCAGGCATGCTCGAAGTAGTAATGTATGCGACAATAGAAAACATGTCCAAATGGTACGACGGAATAGCAAGACTGGCAGCATTCAACGGACTCATACCGACTTGGAGTGGAAGGCAGAACGACGATTTATGGGCTGTGTACTCCGACGTTCCCGGATTCGGTCTCGCTACAAGTATGGGCTACGGGTTCGCTAATAGCCTGATATCTACGTTTGTCCACCTCGAAGGCGGAAAGAACGAGCCAGTAAAGCTTGCAGTGTGGCAGGTGAAACTGCAGACGGAAGGAGGGTACCTAATGGTCGGCAACGATACTATACTTTCGGTAGACGCCTACTGGGTCCTAGACGAGCCCCTGCTCACTGGAATCTACCCGGCCCCGTCGCAGGAGCTTTTCTGGCTGGTCGTGGGAACGCCGGTGTTCCAGCTCACGGGGAACCTGGTGTTGCCCCGGCACTACAAGTACTCGGACTACGCAGCATGGGTTAGGGACATCATACACAGTATGCTACCGGTCAAGGAAAACTCGATGTACCCCGGCTTTTCGCCCGCCACCGTGTTCTTGAAGGGGAGCGTGCCGGCGGGGTACTCGTGGGCATCAGCGATGATAGCGAACCTAGCAAGCGGTCTGCCCGTATCCATAATAACCTTTTCGCCCACTTCCAACTCAGACCGTGCTAGGCCTACGGTTTCCCTCATCGTGTTCCCATCCCGCACCGAGAATGCCACTGACATAGAGCTGTTCTTCGACGTTGACGGGGATGGCCTCAACGATACGGCGATAGTGCTTTATGATACAGCGCACTTCGTTGTGGAGGAGTTGCTTTCCGAGATGCAGTGGCACCCGATGAAAGAAGTCGTTGTACCGCCATACAAGCTCGCCGCAGGCATCGCCGCCGGGGATATCATAACAGCGGCAGGGCTCACATACTACCCGTCCGCACTCGGAAAACCGTTCACCTTTGATATAGTAGACAAGGTTAATGAAGAGATTACTAGCGAAATACCATGGGCAGAAACTGACGGATACAAAGTGATTTTTAAAGATATCGTACCCTCCCCGGCGAATATCACCAGCCCTAATGCGAACGCTACCATACTAAGCGAAACCTACCTGTGGAAGATATGTGCAGAGATTCCCGGAGGGATACCCAGAAACGTGACACCGGAATGGCTGTTGTACAACGTGATACTGCCAGCCGCAGAGAGCCAAATCCCACCCGGTATACAGCGGAGCGACTGCAACAAAACCCTTACCCTGCCGATAACCTTCGTGCAGGAAGAGTTCAAGGTAGCAATAGAGTATGTCTGGGGGTACCCAGAGAACTACACCCCGATACCCCCACCAGCAACCCCAGCAGAAATACCCGGCCCGACACCGTTAGACCAGCTATACCCACAACTATCAAACACCACCTTCTTCACCTAACCAGTTCCTCTTAGTTCTGCTGGGTTTCAACCCTTTCTTTTACTACTGGTTTTTGCAAGACCTATATTTACGCTTTGGGGTTCTGGTACGAACAGCTTGGGTTACGGCACAGCATTCGCAGTAATAGTACTAACACTAGTCATAATCTTCGGAACATACTAATCCCCTCCACATGCATTCTCCCGAGACAGTTGACGGGATAACTATTCCTCCCGCACACCCCTCCGCCTCCGAACACCCACTTAATAGTATAGCGTGGATGATCCTAAACCCTACTCCGTCCTCACACCTCATTTCTCGTTAACCACAAAGGTATCCAAACCGGGTATATGGGTGGAAATCATCCAGGTTTCTGTATAGATACCATTAAATTATCCGCTGAGATAATTATCCTTCTCCGTCATGTTGACGGGTGTTGTGGTAAACATGTTTACCCGCGTAGTTAAAAGTTAACTACAATCGGGAGGTGAGAATATATGTCTCGGGGAGGGAGATTGACTCTTGTAATCAAGCGGGTCGAAGGAAGACCGTATGTCTATGAGCAGTTCCGACGCGGCGACATAGTCATCCGAAGTACATTGGACCACTCGAAGAAATGGTTAGAGTGTTCCAGCTGTACAAGAGTCTCGGGAAAGTTGAGAAGCTCTCTCTAAGAGGGACCTGCGTCGTCTCGCCAAGTTACTTCTCCCGGGAGTACGAGAAAGCTATTGACAAAGCGGTGGAGAAGTTCTACACCCGCACAAGTGTAGTTAACTCGATGGAGAATCCAGGGGAGCCAAGTGGAGTTTGGTGGGCCCGCGGGGACTTGAACCCCGGACCTCCGCCGTGTGAGGGCGGCGTCCTAACCAGGCTAGACGACGGGCCCACTTTGATCCCTTGAATTCTTGTAGTGGCTCTGTTTTTTAGTTTTTCTCGGTTTAATTTCTAGGTCATAGAATTCTTAATTTGAATTAAATAATTATATATTGGTCTTTTATAGTCTAAGTGTAAAGTATATATATTCAGTACTTAGTGAAAGTATTAGGAAAATATTTTCTAAAAGTTTTCAGGGGGCTAATGAAATGAAGTTTACATTCATGTGTAAACAGCAAGCAACTGTTCCTGGGCGAAGCAAACTAAAAGTTGCTATCATAGGTGGAGGTCCAGCTGGCCTGGCTGGTGCGGGTTTTCTAGTATGTCAGGGCTATGATGTATATGTATATGAGAAAAACCCGATGGCTGGGGGTTTAATGCTATTTGCTATACCTAGTGAACGTATACCTCCTGAGAATGTATTAGAAGGCATAGAGGAACTTAGAGATAAATACAATGTGAACTTTATCACGAAGACTAAGATATACGGTAATAGTAAGCCTAGGGAGGATGAAGGAGATCATCTTGTTGAAAAGATAGTATCATTAAAGGATATAGTTGATAATCATGACGCAGTATTAATAACAACTGGTACATGGCAGTCAAGGAGACTTAATTGTCCAGGAGAAAAAGGACCAGGAGTCCTTACAGCTCTAGGATTCTTATATGAGTTGAGAATATATGAGAAAGGCTTCATTAAACATAAGCCCAAGTTAGGTGATAGAGTTATAGTTGTTGGTGGTGGGTTAAGTGCTGTTGATGCTGCATCTGAGTCATTGAAATCGGGTGCTAAAGAAGTAATCTTAGCCTATAGGAGAACAATAAAAGAAGCGCCTGCTGGTGCACACGAAATACGTAAGCTGATAAACAAGGGTGTAAAATGGATGGAGCTAATATCGCCCAAAGAAATTGTTAGGGAGAACGGTAAGGTAAAAGCGGTCGTATTTCAAAGAATGAAGCTAGGAGAACCTGATGAAACTGGAAGAAGAAGACCTATACCTATCCCGGGAAGTGAAGTGGTATTAGAAGCTGATACAGTAATAGAGGCAATAGGCGAAATACCAACACCACCCTTTGAAGACGGATATCTAGGCTTAAAACTCGATAAAAAGAACCGTATAGTAGTAGATAAGCAATATCATACAACGCATCCAAAAATCTTTGCAGCAGGAGACGTGGTTTCAGGTCCGAGTATGATAGGCCCGGCAATTAGATCGGGGCTACTTGCAGCTAAAAGTGTACATCTATATCTAAGTTCTAAAAAATTAGTATGATAAAATTTTAATATGTTAAGAAATAGTATAACTATTTATTTTATCCCACTTATTTTTCCTATGTAAACTTTATTTTAATTTATTTAGTTTTTTCTTTTGCGGTATTTTACAAAAGTATATATATTTGTGTTTATGAGTATATATCTGGAAAAGAACGAAAAAAGGTGTAAAATTTGACCATAAGTATGGGTCAAACCACCTACCTACGCTTCATAGACTTAGATAGATGTATGGGATGTGGTACATGCGAAGCGGTTTGCGAATTCATCCATGACGGTAAACCATTGATAAAGTTATATGAGACAAGTATTGGGGTAAAAGTCCCGTTATCCTGCATGCATTGCAGTAGAGCACCATGTATAGAAGTATGTCCTACTGGCGCAATGAAGAGGGATGAGTTTGGCGCAGTTTACGTGGATAACATGAAATGCATAGGGTGCATGGCCTGCTTATATGCATGTCCCTTTGGTGTACCAGAGCTAAATACAAGTGCAAGAGTAAGCATGAAGTGTGACCTCTGTAAGGATTTAAGAGAGAAAGGTCTTGAACCAGCATGCTATGTAATGTGTCCAGCTAGCGCGATAGTATATGGTGAGGCAGGAAAAGTAGTTGAGAGCATAAGATCTAGAAAAGCTGAACGTCTAGTTAGAGCTAGGCTTGAAGGTATTGTTACATAGCCCTAGACTGTTATGTATAGGGTAGCTCCTTTGCTAATACCATATGTAATGACTTCTCTCTCATTTATGCTAATTATATATTCTGATAAGACTGCTAATACGTTATTACGAATTATTATTAAAATAATTGCTTTTTCATTACCAGTATTTTTATTTATAAATAATCTTATCGATATATTATCTTCATACTTCCTATTATTAGCGGTACCGGTATCTATCATTACATCAATTTATACTTCATGGTACTCTAATCACAAGTATAAGAGTACTCGGCTTGAAATCCTAATAGACTTATTCAATTTATCAGTAATATATACCTTTGTCTCACCTAATCTACTGGGATTCATTGTACTCTGGACTATCTCAGAGGTACTAGGTTTCCTACTAGTAATCTTCGAAGGTAATCCCGGTGCATTTCATGCGGGCTATAGATTCTTCTTCTTAAAAGCTACTACCTTCGAGCTATCAGCTTTTACACTGATAGCCATATTATCTACAAAGGCGAGTATTGATTCAATCTTGCTTTCAAGCTTTAATGAACTGCCATCTATAATGGTTTCTCCATTATATGCTATTCTCCTAATAATAGGTTATATTACAACTGCTGCGTTGGTACCCTTACATTTCTGGCTTCCTCAAGCTCATAGCACTGCTCCTGCACCCGCATCAGCTATTCTTAGCGGTGTAACAATAAAAATGGGATTCTATGCGCTATTAAGAATAAATGATATAGTAACCTTCGAACCTTGGGTTAAATACATGCTCTTCATTATGGGTAGTATAACATGCATTTACGGATTCTTAGTGCTACTAGATCAACAAGACTATAAGAGAATGTTAGCCTATTCTACGATAGGTAATAGTGGTCTAATAACCATACTTTTATCAATGTACTTACTAGAACCCAGCAATGTCTACATGTATCTCGCTCTATTAGCAAATATATATGCTCACGGTCTCTATAAGGTATCACTATTCTTAAATGCTGGTACAGTAGAAGCTGTTACGCACACAAGGTTAATGAACAAGGTAAAAGGTTTAGTAGCATATGTTCCTATCTCATCGCTAGCGTCGTTATTCTCTGTCCTATCTGTGATAGGAATACCACCTACGATAGGGTTCATAGCAAAACTACTATCTATAATAGGCGTGCTACAATACGGCTTAAGCTATCTATCAATAATTGTATTGTTACTGATAGGATATAGTATACTAGTATCCCTAATCTACGGGGTGAAGATTCTTAGAATCCATTGGGAGACTGACGATAATATTAGTAACAATTACTCTAAACTCGGAAACCTACCACAGTTCACGGAAATAACAGTAGCAATACTGAGTATAGCGTATGGTTATGTAATTCCTGTCTTAGCGTATACAGACATAGTATTCATGTTAACATTAGTTAACTTATTCTCACTATTAATAATAGTTGTCTTGGTATATACATTCTATTTCAACATAAGATTAAGAATAATGAAGAGAGGTGTAACAAGAATTGCTTGGCGATGCTAACGTATCGGAATTACTGTATAAGTACCTATATCTTGCAGTAATAATAGTGGTTATTCTCTCTGGTAGTGTTACTGTAGACTATTATCAAAGAATATCTCGTGTTTTAAGGATAATTGGCTACTCTCTTATGGTATTGTTTATACCATTAGACGCCTTGTTTATGGGTATTCTTAATGCTTTATCTTATCCATTCCTATTATTACTGGGGATTGTTGGATTATTTGTAACATTGTATTGTGAAGGTTATTCGCGTGTTCTCTTAGGGCTTGCGAGAACTCTTCAGTTACCATTAGATATTTTTATGATTTCACTTCTTTTACTATATTCTTCGTCTACCTTAATAGAATTTGTCATGTTTTGGATAATAACTGAGCTTATAGGGTTTATGATAATATTATCGGAGGGTACTAGAAGGGCTTGGAATGCAGCGATCCAGTATCTTATTGTTGGGGCCTTAACAGCTGATTTCTCGTTGTTCACGCTGCTTGCAGTCATATCATATAATGTCGGGTTGGATAAGGCTCTGGTATATACTTTTCCCGAGCTAGCAAGTCTCAATATAGGGGTCGGAGCTGTATTGACTATACTATTGTCATTAGGATTCATCGCTAAAGCGGCTTTAGTGCCTCTACATTTCTGGTTACCTGATGCTTATACGCTTGCGCCCTCACCAGCCTCAGCTATATTAAGTGGTGTAATGGAGAAAATGAGCATCTACGGTATTTTAAGAATACTTGGAATTATCCACCTAGATGAACTCGTACTAGTCTATATCCTAGTAGGCTTGGGAGCTACTACTACTATCTACGCAGCAGCTCAAGCACTTATTCAACGCGACATAAAGAGGCTCTTATCATATTCTACTATGGCTTACTCAGGCGTATTGATGTCTATGATCGGTGTTTACGTCTACGCGGGATTCATGCAAGAAATTCTTCAAGCAGTCTACATGTTAATGATAGCCCATGGACTTTCGAAATCATTACTATTCGTTAACGCTGGTAGCATAGAATTACTAGCTAACACCCGAGACATATATGATCTAGGATATCTATCCAGAATAGATGAGGTAGGTTCTCAGACTATAACTATAGGTGTAATGAGCCTACTAGGAGTTCCCTCAACAATAGGATTCGTGGGTAAGACAATAGCGATTATCGTCCTCGTAAAAGCCAGTCTTATGGGCAAGATATTTGCTATTCCAGCTTTAATCGCCCTACTATTCCTATCAGCTTCAGGTATAATCTATGGGTTAAAATACCTAAGTGCGTATTATGGCGGATATAGAACTAGTCCTGGCAAGATCTTAAAGTATTATCTATTAAACGTGTCCGAGAAAACTGGTGTTTTATTTAACATAATATTAGGTATCATTATACCATTACTTTTCATCGGCGTCAGCACAGTTACCATAGTTGTCACGCTTATAAACGTCATAGGCGTACTGGGAATTTCTCTTACATATATGATTCTAAAACACAGTACTACTAGGATAGAAGAACCATGGCTCGGAGGTGCTAGACCGTGAGCTACACAAGAGCTTCATCAATATTTAGCATTGAAAAAGCACTGGAAAGGATTCGTCGTGGAATAAGGAGGGTTAAACCCTCATTAATGGGTGTACTGGCCTCTGTATTCGTTGCATCGACTAACATAGGTGAGATTACAGAGAGAAAAATAGTGTCTTTTTCAAGAAGCCTTGCAGTAAAGATAAATTCTATACAGAAATCTGTAGAGGAATCTCTCATATTATCGTCTCTGTATATAGGATTCTTGTTAACTGTTTCAATAGTTGTCCTGACGGTGTTACTCTATGTTACACGTTAGTATTTATATAGCGGTATTCATCGTATTATTAGTATTGGCTCCAATACTTGATGGTATTGAACGTAAGATCAAGGCTAAAATACATAGTAGAATAGGTCCTCCAACTATTCTTCAATCATGGTATGATATATTGAAGCTATTTTCTAAAGAATTAATAATACCAGAAGGGGCCGGAAGTATTTTCATTGTTGTAGGATTAATGGTTTCATTAGTTATTTCTGCATTATTCATCTTGCCGTACGGGTATCCTATTGTATCTCGATTCATGTTACCGGATATAGTCCTTTTACTTGTGTTACTAATTTCGATACAACTCCTATGGGCTATCAGTTCACTAGTAACTGGTAATCCTTTTGCTACAATAGGGGTGTTTAGGGAGGCCTCACTAGGCATTGTTAATGAGTTCTTCCTAGCGTTAGGTTTTATAGCACTTATGTTAATGTGCGGTACATTCAGTTTTGCCAATATATCTCTAGGGAATATACCTGTCATAGCCTATATAGTACTGATTGTCTCTCTGATGATAGCATGCTATGTTGCGTCAGGTAGGATACCCTATGACATAGGTGAAGCAGAGCCAGAGCTTGCTTCAGGTATACTAATAGAGTTTAGTGGTCCTCTACTCGGATTAGCCCTTTACACACATTTTGTGAAGAGAATACTCCTATATGGAGTTGTTGCTGACCTAATAGTCCTTCCATTTCATAGCATGCTAGGGCCCATATATTCGATGATTTTCTTCATAGTATTATTGATGGGTGTATGGCTATTGTTTGCTGTAGCCTCTATAATTCTTGCGAGAACTCGTGTGGATATAGCACCTAAGGAGCTACTTAAGGTATATTTATCTTTATCAATTCTTTATACAATACTAGGATTTATGGGTGTATAAAATGACAGTAAATAAAGAATTAATAGAAAAAATAAGGGAAAAAATAGTATCCGAGAAAGGAGACCTAATAAATAGAATATACTATGAGAAGGGAACAGGCCTAATAATAGAAGTCTCCCGCGAAAATCTCCGTGAAATAGCATACTATGTACATGAAATACTAGATGCGTATCTTAGAACAGTAGCTGGCGTGGATGAGAGGCCTATTAAAGGAGTATTCTCCGCCTACTATGTGTTTGGTTTAGATGAATACGGGTTAAATATAATTGTCGTAACACACATGCCCCCCGAGGACCCAACATTACCTTCGATAACTGATATTGTTCCTTCAGCTGATTGGTATGAACTTGAAATGTATGATCTGCTAGGTATACGCTTCAATAATAGAAAACTCTATAGGTTTGTTCTCCCCGAAGACTGGCCTGAAGGCGTATATCCTCTAAGAAAAGATACACCATACAATATAAGACCTAAGCCAGCCAAGCCTCAAAAACAAGCACTAAGTGGTCCAAGAATTCCAGTAGGCCCCTACCACCCAGCTCTCCACGAACCCGAGTATTTCGAATTATATGTTGAAGGCGAAAGAGTTGTAGATGTAGAATACAACGGATTCCATGTTCATAGGGGTATAGAGAAATTAGGCGAATCAAGGTTTACATATCAACAAGTCCCATTTCTCGCAGAAAGAATCTGTGGCATATGTGGATTCGTTCACTCTGTTTGCTATACTCAAGCAGTGGAAGCCGCTGCAAAGATAGAGGTTCCAGAACGAGCTCTATTCATAAGATCAATTTTACTGGAAGTCGAAAGACTTCATAGCCACCTATTATGGATAGGCGTTGCATGTCATCTACTAGGATATGATGCTGGATTTATGCATGCTTGGAGAATTAGAGAAAAAACAATGATTCTCGCCGAACTACTGACTGGTAGCCGTAAAACTTATGGAATAAACCTTGTAGGAGGCGTAAAGAAAGACATAAACAATGATAAGATAAATGCCACCATGAAAACAATAGAATGGGTTGAAAACGAATTCAAGAAGCTCGTTGAAGTAATAACAAGTATACCACAAATAGTTAAGCGTGCAAAGGGTACTGGTATATTACCGAGAAGCGATGCACGTAAGTTAAGTGTAGTAGGACCAGTAGCCAGAGCCTCCGGGCTAAAGAGAGATATTAGAAAGGATTACCCTTATGCAGCCTACAAGTATGTCTCCTTTAAAGTACCAGTTTATAGTGAAGGAGATAACTTGGCAAGACTACTTGTAAGAATCGATGAAGTATTTGAGAGTATCAATATAATAAGACAGTTACTGGATCAGTTGCCCCCAGGACCGATAATGACTGAAGAAATAGAGATACCTGAAAACGTTATAGGTATATCATCGGTTGAGGCGCCAAGAGGAGAGGATATACACTTTGTTATAACGGGT
>JALWGO010000112.1 GCA_027038805.1 Thermoprotei archaeon | reverse complement strand
GCTGGGATCCCTTATCTCAACTCCTACGAATTCCCATTTACCAAATAACCTTACTCTTTCAGGTACAGCCTCTATCTTGTTCATCTTTGCGAATCCTCTATGAAAGATTCCCTTTGAATGTAGAATATTTCCCCTTATAAAATTTAAAGCGGCAAATATTAAGAGAAAATGGTGTCAACCACTACATACTATTATTTATAATTTTGCAGTTGGAACTATGTATTATAATATTTTCAAAACAGCAATGGTAATTATCTTACTGGTTTTTGCTTTTTACCTTCAATTAATGCTTTTAGTGATACACCGTTTACCATAACAACTTTATAACGCACACCCGGTATATCACCCATAGAACGCCCTCTAGGACCACCAATACCTTCAATTATTACCTCGTCATGCTCATCTATGAAGTTTAGGCCGCCATCACCTGGAACAAATGCCGTAACCACCTTACCATTCTTAACTAGCTGTACTCTAACACATTTCCTAACTGCAGAGTTTGGTTGACGTGCTTCAACACCAACTTTTTCCAATACTATTCCACGAGCCATAGGTGCTCCTTCTAGTGGGTCATATTTTTTCTTTAATTGGAGCATTCTTATCTTAAACTCTCTTTGACTCCATCTGAACTTTAGTCTCTTACGCTTTAACTTCCTAGCCGCAAAGAGTCCGTTAGGAGCTTTTTTACCAGTCATTTTCTAGCAACCCTCTAACTCCCGATTATGATAATTGGTTTATAAATATTAATGGTTTATACTATCACTACTGAATCTACATCAAAGTATCTTTTCAAGATTAGCTTTGCTTTAGAAACATTTCTCCCACCCTTACCTATTGCAATACCCTTATCCTTAGGATCTACCGTAACATAAACGACTCTCCGACCATTAGCTGTTTTTACTAGCTTGACGCTTTTTACTCTAGCTGGCATTAGTGCATTAGCTACTAAATCTTCTAATTTTTCAGCGTATTCAACAACTTCTATGTCTTTTTCCAATAGTTTTCTTAATCTTTTTATATTTATGCCTCCTCGACCAATTGCTAATCCTACCTCGCCAGGCCTTACTAGGAATATTATTCTATTATTATCTTCGTCTACTATACAGTCTCTAACCGAGGCGCCAGTTACATCTTGAAATAATGATATGTATTTTATTTCCTTCTGTGTTAATTTTATACGCTCGGGCGAACTACTTCACCTCTTCTTCTCTTAACAATAGTAGTATGTTGGATTCACCTGGATCAATTACTGCTAAAGACGCAACACTGAAGGGCTTACCACATATGGCTCCAAGCTCAAGGTTTGTACCCTCATATTCGTATATTGGTATATTTGATAGTTTGGCATAATATTTTATATCCCTCTTAATATGTGGTGGAGCATTAGATGCTATGACCACTAATTTAGCTTTACCGAGCTTTGTTAGCTTTATTGTGTTATTCGAGCCTAAGACCACCTTACCTGTACGTATAGCAATACGTAGCTCGTTTTCAAACGTTGACCTTTCAATGACCACTATTTCTCACCCTTTGCCGTCGGTCTTAACTTCATTTGTAATGCTACCATGCCTGTGCCTACGGGTATTATTTGACCTACTATAACGTTTTCGGTTATTCCTTTTAACTCATCTAATTCTCCTCTTGCTGCTGCATCATAAAGATGCCGTACTGTTACCTCAAAAGCTGCACGTGCTAGCACACTCTCTTTTTCACCAGTAACACCATGTCTGCCAACTTGACGGACTTTACCAGTTCCTGTCATTATATCTGCTACAAGCATTATATGACGTACATCAACATCTAAACCTTGTTCTTGTAGAACTCCATTTATTTCTCTAATTATCGCCTCCCTTGCAGCCTCTATTCCTAGTACGGTCTCTATCTCATATATACTATTAGTTGTCGTTCTTGTAGGGTCAACCCCCTTTATCCCTAAAACTCCTGCGAGATTAGACCCATCAGTTAGTAACACATATTCTTTCTCACGTTTTTGTACAATTACCCTCTTTATCCCTTTAACACCCTTTATTTTAGCATTCATTATTTTCTCTCTTGCTTTATTTAGCTTGGCTATCTCTGGTTCACCAGCAAATCTGACTATTATGGTAGTGGTATCATTTTCTTGTATCATTTCTATTTTACTGGCTCCAAGTTTTAATTTCTCTACTATTTTCCTAACCTGATCTACTGTAACTCCCTTATCTTTTAACATTACCGGATCTAATTCTATTCTTATAGCATTTTCAAATAAATCAGCCTCTATATTACGTGCAATATTTTCTATTCTTGTAACCTCTATTCTTCGTGCAACTTCTTTGGCTTTTTCCTCGTCGTATTTATGTTCTTCATCTAAATAAACAGTCATTATAGGAGTCGAAGGAGTTTTCCTTGCATCAACTATCTCTATTAGTCTTGGTAAGCCGAGAGTAACATTAAACTCTCTTACACCGGCATAATGAAATGTTCTTAGGGTCATCTGAGTACTTGGTTCACCTATAGATTGGGCTGCTACAGTACCAACAGCCTCACCTGGTTCTACTAAAGCATTATGGTATTCTTTTATCAATAATTCCGTTATTTTATCTAGCTCCTCTACCGTTAGATCTGGTATCTTTTTAACCTTCTCACGTAACTCTTCTATTATACTTTCTGGAATAATTCCTCGCAATTTCTCTATTTTTTCATTAATCATATCTTCTACATTCATGTTTACAACCTCCATCCAACCACTCTCTCAATAATTCTATCTACGTCAACTGCTTTCCCATGATCGCTCCTCATAGGATCAACGCCGTCCTCGCCATATATGAATTGCACTATTCCACCATAAGCCGAACGAACTACTCCATCATACTCTACTCTTAGGTCTTGTAGTGCATTTATTAATCTTCTCTGCATATAACCACTCTGTGATGTACGCACCGCTGTATCTACTAATCCCTCTCTACCTCCAGCTGCATGGAAGAACAATTCCGTTGGCTTTAGACCTCTTCTAAAACTACTATATACAAACCCTCGTGCAGCAGGTCCCTTATCGCCAGGCTTAAAGTGGGGCAGTGTTCTGTCCTTGTATCCTCTTTTTATACGCTCTCCCCTAATAGATTGCTGCCCTAGAACAGCTGACATTTGAGTCAAATTCAATATATTACCACGAGCGCCAGTTAGAGCCATTATAAATGCATTGTTTAACGGACTCAAATACTGTGAAGCTATCTCACCTGATTTATCACGGGCCTCTGAGAGGACCTCTATTATTCTTAACTCTAATGTTTCTTCTAGTGTCTTTCCAGGTAACGGTTCAAGTTCTCCACGATTATATTTATCTATTAGTTCCCTTACTTTCTTCTCAGCATCTTTCAATACTTTTTCTATTTCTTTCTCTGCTTCCTCCGGTATAACTACGTCGTCATAACTCATTGTGAACCCGTATTTTTCGGAAAATCTTAGAAACATTTTGAATGCATTATCAAGAAATTCCCTAGCAAAATCTTCTCCATACTCCTTTACGAGCCTATGAAGCATACTTCCTGGCTGCTGTGCTCCTATTGATTTCTTATCCAACACACCTTCAAGTAGTATACCTCTCTTTATTACAACATACGAGTCAGTAAAACAATCTTCATTATCGCATCTTAATTCTCCTACACTAATATTGGTTTTACCATGATAGTTGAAATCCTCTGGGAAGAATAAGCTAACTAGTTGTTTACCCGTCCAATACTCCTTTGGTGAAAATATTGCTGGTTCCGGAAGAGGACCTTTATATCCTGTTGTTGCCAGTAATTCTACAACTTCCTTTCTAGTCAATAACGAGAATTTTGCTGTTAGTAAATATGCACCACTTATATAGTCTTGGAGTCCTCCTATAATTGGTCCGCCATACCTCGGTGATAAAATGTGTTTTTGTACAAGCATTAACAGTCTCGCTTCAGCTCTAGCCTCTTCGCCTTGTGGTACATGTAAATTCATTTCATCTCCATCGAAATCCGCATTATAAGGCGGACATACTAATAGATTTAATCTAAAGGTTTTTCCAGGCAACACCCTTACTAGATGTCCCATTATAGACATTCGATGCAGGGAGGGTTGTCTATTAAATAATACAATATCTCCATCTATTAAATGACGTTCAACAATATAACCAGGAGATAAGGTCTCTGCTAATGCTTTTCTATCCTTTACAAACCTTAAATCTATTCTACGTCCATCTGGTCTAATAACATAGTTTGCACCAGGCCATTTATTTGGCCCATTTATTACATATTTTCTTAGTTCGTCCACATTCCACGATGTTACTCGTTCAGGTACTGTAAGCGTCTTTGCAATATCTATTGGAACGCCCACCTCATTTATACTTATATTAGGATCAGGACTTATCACGGTACGAGCCGAGAAGTCAACACGTTTTCCAGAGAGATGACCTCTAAATCTACCCTCTTTACCTTTCAAGCGTTGTGCTAACGTTCTCAAAGGTCTCCCAGAGCGATGTTTTGCCGGAGGAATGCCTGGCGCTTCGTTGTCCAGATATGTTGTTACATGATATTGCAATAGATCCCATATATCCTCAATTACTAAGTGAGGAGCCCCCATCTCCAAGTTTTCTTTTAGACGCTCATTTATTCTAACAATATCAACTAATTTATGTGTGAGATCATCTTCTGCTCTCACACCACTTTCCAATAATATAGATGGACGTATCGATATTGGCGGTACTGGTAGAACTGTTAATACCATCCATTCAGGTCTAGCATTTTGTGGGTCAAGACCTAATAGACGCGCATCATCATCCGGTATTTTCTCTAGACGAGCCCTTACATCAAGTGGAGTTAACTTTACTATTCCCTCCTTACGTTCTTCATAAAATGTTGTTGGTTTCTCTAAACGTATTTTGTATTGTTTTGTACCACAGTGGGGACACTCCATTGTTTTTATGGCTTTCTTTTTGACGTACTCTTCAAGCTGTCGTGCAAGTATAGGCCATCGTTTCTCAAGTTTTCTCAACAAGTTTAGATAACGTTCAACATCTCTTTGAGGTATCAGAACTCTACCGCAAGATCTACAAGTAGCTCGTAATAGATCATAGATGTGTTTAACGAATCCGACATGTATAACGGGGCGTGCTAACTCAATTTTACCGAAATGACCCGGACATTGTGCAAGCGTATTACCACAGACTGGACAGCGTTGACCGGGTTCTATAACACCTAAGCGAGGATCCATTACTCCTCCTTCTATTGGTAGGCCATCCTCATCGTAGGCTTCTGGCGTTATTATCGGCGTCACAGCCATTTGACGGATCTCGTCGGGTGATAATATACCAAACTTTATTGCCTTAATAACCCTTTCTTCATCCATATTGTATCACCCTTAGCCTCATAGTCTTTCCCATTTCTTACCTAGAATTAATCTAGGAGCTATACACATACTCATAAGTTCTTGGAGTAGTAGTTTGAATGCATATGATACTGTTACAGGATACAATTTACCTTTATCTTTATGTATAGGACATATATATTTTCCTTTATTACGATCATACCATCCTATGAATCCGCAGTACTCGCAAACATATATTACTGTTTTATCGGACTGATCAAGCAATCTATCCTTTAATACTAAAGATGCCCCGTGAGCTACAAGACAGTCTCGTTCCATTTCACCAAACCTAAGTCCACCTTCACGAGCCCTACCCTCAGTTGGCTGACGTGTAAGTATCTGTACTGGGCCCCTAGCTCTGGCATGTATTTTATCAGCTACCATGTGATGAAGGCGTTGATAATATACCACCCCTATAAAAACGGGTGACTTTAATAGCTCACCTGTTCTTCCATCATACATAGCTTCTGTTCCATCCATAGGATAACCATATTTAATTAAGCGTATCTTTATGTTCTCTAAGGGTTCTTTGTAAAATGGTGTAGCGTCAACAGTCTTACCGGAAAGAGCTGCATATTTACCTGCAATAGACTCCATTAATTGACCTAGAGTCATTCTTGAGGGAAACGCATGAGGATTTATTATTAAGTCGGGTACAACACCATCTTCGGTAAATGGTAAATCCTCTTGAGGAACTAGTAGACCTATTACACCTTTCTGACCATGTCTTGAGGCGAATTTATCTCCTATCTCGGGTATTCTAAGATCACGTACGCGCACCTTCACTAATTTATTACCCTCCATAGTATCAGTTATTAAGACCATATCTACTACTCCTTTTTCTCCATGTCTAACAGCTACTGAGGTGTCTCGTCTAGTTGATGCTGCTAAACCAAATTCTTTATATTCTGCTGTAAAACGTGGAGGACTTGTTTTACCAACAAGTATTTCTCCTCCGCTTACCTCTACCTCTGGATCTATTAGTCCATCCTCATTTAACTTACTATACAATGCTAATCCTTTATATCCCCTTACACCAGGATTGGGTTTTTCTATTCTATCTTCTTGTCCTCCTGCATACTTACGTTCCTCTGTCGAATACAACCTAAAGAAAGATGAACGAGCTAATCCTCTATCCACTGCAGACTTATTCATTATTAATGCGTCCTCTATGTTATATCCAGTGAATGATAAAATAGCTACAATCATATTTTGCCCAGCGGGTCTAGCATTGTACCCTATTATATCTAAGGGTTTTGTCTGAACCAATGGTTTTTGTGGATAATGCAGTAAGTGACCGCGCGAATCTGTCCTTAACTGATAGTTTGCTGCATAGAGCCCGAGTGCTTGTTTAGCCATTGCTGCTTGATAAGTATTTCTTGGTGATTGATTATGTTCAGCATAGGGTATCGTTGTTGCTGTTATTCCAAAGATAGCAGGTGTCCATATCTCCATATGCGTATAAGATGGATCCTTTTCCAGATCTTCCGGATCAAGTGCTATGTACGCATTCTCCTCTTCTTCTGCGTCTAGGTATTCTATTATACCCATTCTAACTAGGTCTTCAAAACTCAGCTCTCTATTGCGTACTTTTTCTACTATTTCTTTAGTTACTTTAAGCTTACCGTTCTCGATTATAAAGAGCGGCCTTCTTATTCTTCCAGCATCACAGTTCACGTACACCTCGTCAATGTACTTGTCTATATAATGGGCTATGTTTACCTCGTGGTGGATCTTGCCACTACGACGTAGTACTCTAACCTTCTTAGCTAAATCCTCACCATTTTCATGAAATCCTATTAGACGGCCGTTTAGAAAGACTTTTGAGCCTTGAATAGCTCTAAGTATTTCTTGTGGAGCGTTCCCCATAATTATATCATCTATATACTTGAAAATCACATCAAGTGGAATAACACCTAATTTATATAAGATCTTCTCAACTTCTTTTTCATCTATACCTACGGATACATATGACATTAATGCTAGATTTTTAACTAGCCCACAATTCGGTCCTTCTGGTGTTTCGAAGGGACACATTCTACCCCATTGTGTTGGATGAAGTTCTCTTGCCTCAAAATGAGGTTGTGATCTGCTTAGCGGTGATACAACTCTCCGAAGATGACTAAGCATCGAAAGCCAATTTGTTCTATCAAGTAATTGACTAACACCAGTTCTTCCACCTACCCAGTTACCAGTAGCTAATGCATGATATAGCCGCTCACTTATTACATCTGGTCTAACTAAAGTCGATATATTTATTCTTCTATTCTTGACTTTTGCTCGTTCAATCTGATACTTTAAATCTTTTACAAATGTCCTAAAAGCTACCCTAAAGAGCGATGCTAGCAGCTCTCCCGCTAATTTAAGGCGCTTATTTGCATAGTGATCTTTATCATCGGGCTGCCTTCTTCCTAGTACTAATTCTATTAGTTTAGAAGCCATTTGTCCTAAATAATATGCCTTTTTACGACGAACATCAGGCGTTGTTCCTATATGGGGTAAGAAATATTTATCTATTATTTGTTCGGCTCTTTTTATTCTATTTTCCCTTGTCTGACCTACTGCTACACGACTACCTATAAAGTCTATGGCATCTTCTATAGTATCTATTCCACGAGCTTGTTCTATTGAAGGTAACAACTCATTTTGTATTTCAGGATCAAAAGATACAGCATATGTTATCTCTTTATCCGTTGCTAGTCCAAGAGCCCTCATCATTATTACGAATGGAATTTTACCTGGAACTGCGGGGAAAACAACATGAAGTGAACCGTCTCTATGACGTTCCAATATTATGGAAACCCTATAACCAGCTCCTGCTGAGACCACTTTTGCTTGATGGGTTACGCTACCAGTTTTACCCTTATCGACTAATACTCTATTAACGGCAAGATCTTCTTGTGCAACAATTACTCTCTCAGAACCGTTCACTATAAAATATCCTCCAGGGTCCTTTGGGTCTTCTCCTAGCTTAACTAGTTCCTCCTCCGAGAGCCTAGAGAGAGGATCTTTAACCGATCTAAGCATAATGGGCATATCTCCTATCTGTATCTCTACGGGCTCTCTTTCTATTCCATTTTCGACTTGTATTAACGTCATATATATAGGTGCTGAATAGGTTAAGTTCCTTAAACGACACTCCAATGGCGTTACTGGATTTTCGCTTCCATCTGCTTCTCTAACTAATGGTTCTCCTACTTTTATTTTACCCAGTTTTACTTTAAGGCCTGGAATATTTGTTTCAACTACTCCAACTTCATTAACTATCTCTTGAAGCCTTCGTGTTATAAAATCATTGTATGAGTCCAAATGCTGTCTTACAAGACCCTTCTCTCTGAAATATGCCTCCATTAATATCCAGCGGTCTTCCGCTGAGATAATGTTATTTTTATTATTTAATGAACTAGACAACTCTACTTCTTCACCCCGTTACTACGTATCTATAGGCGATAGATCTTTTGGCAGTATGGCTTTTTCTTTCTATCATTACTATATCACCAGGCTTTGCCTTAATTGCTCTTGCCGCTGGGTCATTTTCTCTTAACCACGGCAAATTTTCGGGCTTTGCTCTCAGAGATTTTAGGACTCTTAAAGCATCTCTAATGGAGAGGACCTTATGTACGGGTACTAATTCATGTTCAAGTATATTAAATTTACGAGCCATATGCGACTACCTATATACTAGAGTAAGCGTAACGCCTCTTGGGAAATAGGCAACTCCCCTTTATAGGAGTTACTCTCAAATCAATCTCTTAGATTTTGATTTTATTTCATGTAATTAAAAACATATTTATACTAGGCATTATGTTTAAAAATCCGGGAACATAGTTCCTTACTGGGCTACTAATCTAAATCTATAGGGCCCGTAGCTCAGCCTGGTAGAGCGGCGGGCTTTTAACCCGTAGACCAGAACGGGCGGAAGTCCCGGGTTCAAATCCCGGCGGGCCCGCCACAAATAATCACCACCAAAGTCAAATCATCTGTATTTTCTCTTGAGATCCTTCGTTAACTTATCAACTATGTATAGTGGCACTGGTAGATAGTAGTTTTTTATTAACGATTTTACGAAGAGAGCCGCCGACTCAACAGTTATGCGATGCCCTGGGCTCACATAGAGATCTTTCCCACGACTCTTTAATACTAAACCAATTATTTTGTTACTCTTTGGATCTAATATCATTGTTTTATTTCCTAAAGTCTTAATACTACCATATAACTTCCTTTTCGCCACACCTACCGATGGTTTATTAAGTATGACACCTACATGTGCAGCTATTCCCAGAAATCGTGGATGCGCTATACCATGCCCATCAACGAGTATTATATCAAATGATTTTTTACTAAGTAATTTTATATAGAATGGAGCTTCCCTAAATGCAAGTAATCCAGGAATATATGGTATTCTTATGTCGTCAATAATGTATTCATACTCTAACATATCTAACGATGGATACTCGAAGACCCCCACAACCGCTATTATCTTTTTGTTTCCAATAAACGACGAATCTACAGCAGCAATTCTACGTATTTTATCATACTTATCTGCTAACACTACTTTCTTAGATAAATGCCTCTGTAAAGCAATAGCTTTAGATACATTAAAATATATTCTCATAGCTAACTTACTCATACTCTAATAAATTCCTCTTTATATCCTTTATACGTTATAATTAATATGTCAATACCATCACCAGACATGGAATCCCTTGAAAGAGCAGCTTTTATTGATTTAATAACGATATCTCTTGCCTCGTCAATCGACATATTCTTATTATAAGATGATTCTATAATCCCTATAGCTATGGGCGCACCCGTGCCTATAGAGGCATAATCATCTTCTATTAATGATCCAACCGGATCCATTATGTATAAGTGGGAGCCAGTATCATCAACACCCCCCACAAGTATCTCGGACATTAAAGGCATAAACTTGTAGGAGTATAACATGTTAGCTATCAGCTTAGAAACGGCTCTAACAGATACTTTCTTTTCTACTGAAAGTTCATAATATTTTATTTCTGCTCTAATGTTTTTCGCTATTGCTTGTATATCAGCTACTAGACCAGCTGCTGCCATACCTATTTTATCAGTTATAAGATAAACCTTGCGTGCAGATTTACTCAATATAAATCCACCATAACTAAAACGTCTCTCAGCACCTAATACCACGCCCTCATTTACCCTCAATCCTACCGCTGTTGCACCACCATAGTAGTACATCTTAACTCTCCACCGCTGGCTTCTCCACATCTGAAAATAAAAATACTTTCGGTACAGTGAGTCACACCACTTAATTGACAATAAGATACTACAGTATTAGTATTACATGTAATTAAACTCTTGGTCACATAAGATGATCTGCCCCGAATGTGGCAGTACGAACATAATCTGGGATTATAAAAACGGAGTTCTTGTCTGTGCTGAATGCGGAATAGTAATAGATCGCATATATGTTCAATATGAAAAAAGAAAAAATATAGAAGTTCGAAAAAACCATAATTATTTACTAAGCAAGGCATTTGACAGAAAAGAACAAAGAAAAGAATACAGCAGAAAGAGAAAACGTCTAAGAAAGATGTCTAGACTATTGAATGAAGTAAAAGATAAACCTCATCTAGCAGTAGATATGAAGGCAGTAAAAGAATATCTTATGGGAGAACGCGCCCATGTGAAGCTGTTTAAACATAAGAAGTGGAGACCGAAAAATGATCTATTACTCAAGAAAATAATTGATAACATAGTGAATAATGATCCAATACTTGCATCAAGAACAGAGCGGGCAAAATGGGCTATTGCAAAGATATTCCTACAATTGGTAACCAATAGAAAAGTAGATACAAGAAGCATTGCAAATGAGACTAAGCTTAGTATAACACATGTACGTAGACTTATTAATGTAGTACAGAACAGAAATGATAAGTTAGCCTATGTAAAGAAACTGCTCCATGAGCCTTAAATGCGCTCGTATCCTATACCCCTTACAGTGAGCTCAAATGGTTTGTCTAGATCTAGGTGTCTTAATTCTACTCTGGCACCAGTTATCCTTCTTACAATAAGGATATTTGTATACGTATGCATAGTTAGGCGTGCTCCAGTAATTTTTGATTCGCCCTTAGCCAAGGCAAGAAAAGGTATTATCATATCACTAAGATGTCTATCAAGCGCCTTCCCACTATCCAAATCTTCGATTAATTTTGAAGCTGCCTCCATGCCAACCTTTTCTGCAGGTTTACCTTTTGCACCTATGCTATCGCCTCCAAGTATGCTCTTTTCACACATAGCCCATATAGTAATCCCACTACCAGGACCCAAATGCTTATCTTTAGAAGGCTCATACCATTCAATGTCTATATTTATTTCTACAGCAGGATATTTTTCTTGGATTATCTTTTTAGCTGCCTCTGCTTGTCTTATTGCGATATGTTTAGGTAGTTTTACAGCATGCGATAATCCTAATATTCGTATTACAGAACCTCTATCAATTAATTTTATCGGTTTAATATAATCTATAGGATCAACACAAAAAACAACTCTTCCACCGCCTCGAGGATAGTGACCTCTTCTCAGCAATTTTATCGTAACTTCCACACCCATTTTTTTAATTAATTCTCTAAACACGAATCGCATATAATCTATTGGAGGACTCCAAGATACATCGGTACCGCCAATTATATCTATGCATGTCTTTTCAGGCGAAAAAAGAATTATAGGTAAAACTGCTTGCATGACAAGCGATATGCTACCAGCAGTACCTATGTTGAACTTAAACACACCACTCTTATGTCTCTGCGGTATAAAGACTATCTCTCTGGAACCCACATATACTCCTTTAGTTTTTGCATCAGTTAAAGCAGCAGCTACTCTAATAGCAGTAATATGCTGAGGTCTCAATCCCGGATTCTTACGCTTTGCACGTATATTAATTATCTTAACAGGCTTTAAAAGGACCGACGATAATGCTATTGTTGTACGGAGGATTTGCCCTCCGCCTTCTCCCATACTACCATCAATTACAATAGTCATTTTGTTTTAGTCCCTCGCTATCGCAGTTTTTAATCTTTCTTCAAATCCAATATTCCTTAGAAAGGATGCAACTCTTGGAGTAAGATAACGCCACCATTCACCACCTTCTATAACCATTCTCCTAATACTTGTTCCCATAAGTAATACTCTATTAAAAGATGGTTGCTGTAAAACCCTATAGCCAGCTTCTTCAAAAAGCTCTCTAACCAGAGGATTTCTTGTAACTACTACGTCAAATCTAGGTACAAACGCTTCAACAAATCTTGTCCATACTTTGTTCATAAATATGTCTGGTACTGGTATTATAAATACTCTAGTGTAATCTAATGAAAAATCCTCTATTAGTAACTTTAAAGCCTCTACGCGTTCACCTGCAGTTAATGGATTCTGAAATGTATGACTTTCTTGAGCACTTCCAATAACTATAATAATACTATCGCATCTTTCAAGAATCCATTTAATTGTTTCTCCGTGCCCCTTATGTGGTGGCTGAAATCTACCTGGAAATAATGCTCTCACGCATTCTCTATTTTTAAACAAACCTTATCACCAATATTTACACCAAGCTTTTCTGCAGCATTACCCATGTTTACGCCTATTTCAAGAAACTTGAAGCTATTTATATATAAGGCAATATCCCCACGTCTAACTAAGGAAAAGGTTCTTGACGTATGAGCATAAAATATTCTATCATTTACAATTATTTTGACTCGCCTACCATAGGGTAAAGACTCAAAATCGGGTAGCCTAATATTCAATGCAATATTACCAAATTTATCTACATATACAACCTCGCCACATAAAGTCTTGTCAATAATAATACTTGACAATTTAACAATATTGAAATCTAGTTTCATGATATCATTTATATCAATACGTCTACCGACAGAATCTATAGGTAGCCCCCTTGATAGCCAGGCAGCAACAGGTGCAAAGATATCCCTTCCATGAAATGTGTTAGAGACTGGTTTAAGGAATAATTTAGAGTTTTCTATTACTCTTATATCTAATACACCATCATCTATTATAGCAGGATACAGCACACCGTTATCGGGACCCACGAAAATGTAATTTCTTGTTTTCACAACCACTGCTCTTCTTTTAGATCCTACTCCTGGATCTACAACAACGAGGAATATAGTGCCTTGGGGAAAATAGTCTTTTGAA
>JALWGO010000111.1 GCA_027038805.1 Thermoprotei archaeon | reverse complement strand
ATATAGTATGGAGGGAAGAGATATGCCTCTTACAACTTTTGAGGAAGAGATTTATCTTAGAGCTTTAACAGGTAGGTTAGTTGGGAAAGCTATTGCTGATTTAGGCGTGAACAAGCTTGCAGTTGTTGCCCCTAAAAACATTATATGTAGTAGTATTGCTACTGCTACTGAGGCAGCGTTTATTGATCACGCGGACGGGGTCACATATCATTTTCTCGTAGATGCGGGTAATGAAGAGGATATTGCCAGAAGGCTCAGAGAGTTTAACGCGCAGGCCATATTGCTCCAGTTTGGCGGCGAGACTCCTATTGAGGAGATAAAGAAAAGTTTCGTGCGTCTCCTCAAAGCAATGGCGAAGGAGCAAGTCACTGGTACTATCGTATTCCATGTAAGGATATTTGCTGCGGGAGGAGTAAAAGAGGCGCTAGCCGACGATGAAATAGCTAAGTACTTGGCTAACAATGACCTATATGTATATACAGTCGGCTTCGAGGAAGGTAAGGTTTACGTTAACAAGATCCAGATAGGGTCAGGGGAGTTGAAGCTCATCAAGCTAGCTGAATACCACGTGACATTCGAGCATGCTAACCTCCTTAACAAGAGTCTTAAGAATAGAAAAATAACTTTCCAGTAACAGTTAAGAGATTAATATTATAGGGATAAAAGTCACAAAAATATTTGTATTTTTTATATTTTTGATGTGCGTTAAATTATTTATTATACAGTATACGACTTACCTTATTAATAAAGGGATATTGTAATAGTAGTTATAAACTATTATAAGATATAGGTCTTGTAACGTGTGCGAGTAGAGAAGATATAGTGTGAAAAGTGTTTGATCTCGTCGATTAGCTATAGCTCATTCTATTATGTTTTAATAGGTTTATGAAAATCAAGTATTCTAGGCTTGCTTTTATTAGGGCAAATTTTTTAACTGCTTTACTGACCAGACAGTCTGACCGGGTGGTCAGAGACGAGTAGTAAGGTTCTTAGGTTCTCAGAGCACTTAAGGAAATATTTACTTCTCTATATAGTGCTCACAATACTTTTGGCTATTCCGATAGGATATTATGAGGAAAGACTCATAACTATGCATAAATCCCTTATAAGGGACGTTATCATAACCCTCGCAATACTAACGCTACTTCCTTCAATGATACAGCTTAAGAGCGAGAAGTTTGGCAAAGAACTTATGAACAAGAAAATGGAGACGTTGGTAGGTTTAATAATAATTTTCGGTGTAGGTCCAGCAGTTGCAATACTGGTAGCGGGATTACTACCGTCTAAGCCTGCTTCAATAGGTTTTGTAGCAGCAAATAGTGTACCAGCATCCAGTGCTTCAATAGCCTATGTTCTCCTTGCAGAAGGAAATATCGAGTTTGCAACGCTTTTAGCAATAATAAGCATTCTCGGGGCACTTGGAGCGGTACCAGCATATGTAGGATTCTATGCTAGGACTATTCAAGTCAAAGTACCTCTTTCAATACTGGGAGAGAGCGTAGGTTTAGCCTTATTGACCCCGTTTATACTTGGTCAGTTAATAAGATATTATCTCATCAAAAGGCGGGCGCGGAAAGCTTTAAAAGACGAGCAAGTGGACCTCCCTTGCAAGAGAAAAGATATAGCGGGATCCAGCTTATCAGAGGCTCTCTCACACGTAGAGGATGTATTAGAGTGCATTGAGGGGAGGATAGGTAAGGCTATCAAGCCCTACCTTAGCATATGGACTATCATAGCTATGCTTGTACTAATAGCTACCCTTATATCAGCGAAGGCTGGGATGCTCATAAATAAACCTGAACTCGCTGGCGAAATAATAGGGTTTCAAATAATAGTTTACATAGCAATAATAACGTCTCTAATAGCTGCGACGAAGCTACTACATCTATCCTATGAGGATCACGCCGCTATGGCGTTCATATCTCTTACTAAGAACGAAAGCGTTGCCGCAGCAGTAAGTGTACTAGCAATAGGAGCAGCAGCAGCGATACCGGCAGCCCTTATACCTGCTATACAACCAGTTATGGCGATTCTATACCTGGCTGCACTTCCAACAATTAAGAGGCTCCTCAGTATGAAGAGTACTAATAAAACATGATAATAAACAGGTATGTGGCTAACTTGTTTCCCCTAATATCCCTATATTATGTTATTAGGGAGAGATGTAAAGCTTTCTTCTCTATGCCATACTGGTAAATGGGAATTAAATTTTATCTGAAACCATAGGTTATTACCCGAGAATACACGAGCTTTGATTACGCGTGATGCTACTATAGACGCTATAGCGCAATTTGCTGATTGTCTCGAATGACTATAGATTCTCTGCCTAGGCTACCGATATTTAGAGATTTTGTAGCGAGCCTGCCGGAATTTGAACCCGGGTCTCCGGTTCCGAAGGCCGAAGATATAAAAAATGATGTTTCCGGCAGGAACCATAGACTGAAAACATTCTTCATAGGTGATTATCACTAATGATATCACTCTTGATAATCTGGAAACGCCCGGGCTTGCAAAAGTATATTGGTTGGAGGACCAAATAAGAATGGGGGTACTCGAGTTGTCCAAGGTAGTTAGGGCAAGGTATGAGAAGGGGGCATTAAGGCTTCTCGAGCCTGTCCAGCTTAAAGAGGGAGAAGAAGTCTTAGTTAGGATAGAGAGCCTTGAGGATAGGAAGAAAATCGTCGAAAAGTTTTATGGGAAACGAGGTGGTGCGCCGAAGGAGCTTCTAGACGAGTTCATGTTGGAGGCCGAGGTCCAGTGATACTGCTGGACACAAATGCCATTGTATATTATCTCCATCGTGTCGAGCCTTATGCTTCTAAGGTGAAGCGGATACTAATTGAGAGGAAAGACTTTGCAGTATCACTTAGAGTTATTGACGAGGTAATCTTTACTCTCATAAGGCTTGATGCATTGAGGAGACTCAATATCAGGAGGCTAGACCAGCTACGAGAGTATATAAGGAAGCATGGTATTGAAGAATTCGCTAACGCTTTGAATGACGTTGAAGGGCTAATAGAAGAACTGGGAATAATCGTCTTAGAAGATAAAGGTAGCTTAGGAGAACTTCTAGAAGTCATGAGAAGTTACAACCTTCTTCCAGGAGACGCTTTAATAGCAGTAACAGCTAGGCACTATGGTATAGACACTATCCTCACCTTTGACGAGGACTTCAAGCAAGTGCCATGGCTAAGAGTGATCCCTTAGGCCTCCAAGACTATCAGGCAGGATTATCAGTGATAAGGTTAGAACTAACCTGGTTTCCGTCCGAACAAGGGGTCAACAACTCTTCCTTGGAGAATAGTAAGGCTCATATATGGAGTTTATTTGTGGCGGGCCCGCCGGGATTTGAACCCGGGATCTCCGGCTCCGAAGGCCGGCGCCTTGTCCTGGCTAGGCTACGGGCCCGGGATTCTTGATTTTGTTGTGGGAAAAATGTGTTTATTGTTTTTCTAGGGCTTGTAGGGCTTTTTCTGCCATGTCTTTTATTACTTTGTATGGGTCTTTTGCTTTCATTACTGCTGAGGCTACTAGTACTCCTATTGTTCCTAGTTTTATTGCAGCTGCTACGTCTTCTCCTGTGGTTATTCCTGCTCCGGTCAGTATTTTGACTTTGGGGTTTACTTTTCTGATTAGTTCTACTGATTTGGTTACTACTTCTGGTTTTGCTTTTGAGACGGGGATTCCTGTTCCTATTAGTTCTGGTGGTTCTACGGCTATCATGTCTGGTTCTAGTACTGCTACTGCTGCTCCTACTTCGGGTGTGTCTCCGCATACTAGGGTTTCGAGTCCTAGTTCTCTGGCTTTTACTACGAGTTTGTGTATGTCTGCGAGTTTGAGCTGGTGTTCGCTATGGTTTAATAGTACTCCTTTTACTCCTACTTCCTTTAATGCTTCTACTGGTATGTAGCCTGTATGTGCTCCAAGCTTATACGGATCAGCGTGTTGTGCGTAGACTGGTATTTCTATGGTTTGTATAATTCTATAGAGTTCGGTGAAGGGTGGGATTACTATTACTGTAACACCCGTCTCTTTAGCAACTTTTTCCGCCTGCTTCGCTATTTCAAGTGCTTTTTCTCCGAATGCTTGGGGATAGGCTTTATAGTTTATTGCTATTATGGGTGTTGTCATGGTTTAAGCCTCTACTGTTTCTATTTTAGTGTGTTATTGGAAAAATAGGGTTGAGTTCGTGCATGTTTTCCTAGACTGGTAAAAATTGTTAGTCGTGTACTTCGCCTGTGAGCATTTCGCTGTGTCTTATTTTGACTTTGTATTCTTCTGCTTTGTAGAATCTGTTCTTTAGCTTCTCTAGTACTTGTG
>JALWGO010000110.1 GCA_027038805.1 Thermoprotei archaeon | reverse complement strand
CTTTACGTTTATTCCAGCTGGTTCGACCACGCCTTCCTGTATTAGGTCGAGGGTTGATATTCCGAATTGTATAGTTGCAACTGTTACCGTTGGCTTGTTTTCCTGTGTGCCTTGCAGGGCATAGTATGCTATTCCGGCTATGATTAATATGATTACGAGAGCTACTAATCCTATTTTAGAGGACTTCATCTGTTACCACTCTCTGTAGTAATTACCTCTAATCAATTTATTTTTATCCCTTAAATACTTGGATAAACTGGGAGGCTATAAAATGTTTTTGCAGGAATTCACTTCTTATTAGATTAACGAAAGGCTTTAGCGGACCTTTCTTCCATTACTTTGAACCAGGTAGACATCGATATGAATGTTAGTACTAGATAAAATGTTGTCACAGCTAGTATAGGCCCCGGCTCTATTAGGGTTTCTGTATACAGTTTATAAACATGTGTCCTACCAAAATTAACTAATCCAGCATTGTTAACATATGCTAAATCAATCTTCAGGTGGCTGGCTTCTAAATTAACAAGTCTTCCGAGTTGTACTGCAAGTGCAGAATATATTAAGCCTCCTAGCGAGGTGGCTAAGTTCATCTCCATAATTACCTGTGTAAAACTTGGTTTTCTTAGTACGACATAGATCCCCACTATTCCGACGGTTATAGAGAAAAATCCGAGTGTGTATAAAGGGAATCCTAGGATTCTTACGGTGTCCAGAGTGGGTAGATCCAGTTTTTCTCCGTTCATTTCCAGTTCATACCATGCTATAGCTATCTTCCCATTAATCACACCTCTCAAAACGTATATCGGATTGATAACAATGTAAACTAAGTATAAACCGTACAATACAGCGGTTAAGAGAGTTACCAGCCATATAAAACGATTTTTACGTGAACTCAACTTTTAAAACCTCTTGGACGACTTTTTCAGAACCTGGCCTAGAATTATACGAGACAATAATCCTCGCAAAATCACCGTACCTTGATATATTAATATAGCTGTTTGAATGGGGCGGTACGGTAATATTAATTGGTTTTGTTTCATTTAAGAAAACAACTATTCCACCGCTATACTTGTAGTACTGAATAATCACGGATACATTTACCGGTAAATAATTAGGGTTCCAAATTTCCACCTTATTATTAACTACCTTTACACTGACATGCTTCCAGGGGACAATGAAGTTATATTTACCAGTCACATTTCCATTGTTGAGCTTAATGAAGAGGTAGACGGTAGCTATGCCTGGATATTTCTGTTTCCTCATAATCTCGTTGAGAACGTTCTGGGGGATTCCTATATAAACATTATTTTTATTGTAGCTGGTTTCTCCGCAGTTATAGGGGGTTCCCCCTACTATAATCTTACACGATTTGATACCAGTTATAATGGTTTTGTTGACATTGTAGGTCAACTTTAGTATAGGTTCATTAGATAATAGCTCTATACCTTTGAGGGAGATAGATGGAGGCCTGATGGCTACCCGGTAGCTATCATAATATATTGTTGAGAGGAAGATAACAGCCATATCCAGTAGAATAAAAAATGTTAGTATCCACACTGCAATGTTTAATGCCTCTATGTTCGAAGACCTGAAAGCCTCTACGATATCTCTTCTCCTAATGAAAACATACCAGGAAGCCAATGCTAGAATACTAGGAATCCACACAGTCCTAGGTATCTTTAAGATGATCTTGTACTTAACATACGAGGAAGGTACAGGAGGGTCAGGAGCAATGTTATTTACACCCTTAGTCACAACAATACCATTTCTTATCGTTATAACCTGATGTATGACACCGTACGAGAACGTTCTGTACCATACTACAATATCGCCTACATGGAAACCCGATAGATATACGGCTTCACCTACAACCAGGTCTCCAGTCTTCAGTACTGGATACATTGATTGTCCTGATACTAGGAAAACAGCTATAGGGAAATGTATAGCTCTTGCAATAATAAGTAGCAGTAAAAAAAGGAGTATAACATTTTCAATCAACGAGTCCTTATCCATTTCTAGCACCGGGTAGTACTTTGACTAGGAATAATCTCATTTCTTTTAAGTTCATGTCGGCAATGCTAGTTTTAGCGCTTCTTAGGTGAGAGTGATCGAATATTTCTATGGGAACAAACTGAGGAGGATCCAATACAAGTTTGAGAGGATATGAAACACATACACCTGTCTCATTGGGCCCCGTGCAATATGTGAAGCTCAGTTGTATAGTAGAATTGGTATTGTTTGATTTCTTAGCATTCACATCCACATAACCTGACGTATAGCCTTCTTGGGATGCATACAGACTAATTTCACTAGTTTCATCTTGGACAACGGATCCGTTTACAATGACTATAGGAGTAGAGGAATACCCATACATACTAGTAAGCGAAATATTTGCATTCAAACTAGGATCTAAACTCGATGAGTCAAGTGTCAGGTGGGCATAATATGTGTTCACGTCGGTGTTGTTAATATCGATTGCAGCCCCCGAAAAAACATAATCCGAGGTTGTAACATAAAGATATACACTGTCAATTCTATAATCCACCGTCCCACCTCCAGAGAACCACAGCAATAAAACAGATAAACCTACATATAGCTCATAGGTTTTACCGGGAGTAATACTACTAGTCGGAACAGACAGGTACTGGGTTGTATATGTGTATGCAGTAGGATTTAAAGTTCGGCTCCAAACAGTATTGTTTGTAGATGGATCATATAAACCAGCTACATAAAAAGTTTTCCCAGCTTCACTCCAGTATCCAGAAGTTACTTGAAGCGAGATAGACGATATAGTTGTATCTGGGAAAGTAACATTCGTAACCATATATGCTCCGTATATTGAGAAGGATCCTGTATTGCTTAAATAACCATAGATTTCAGCTACTCCTCCAGAAGCGCCCACATCCGAGGGAATCCAGTAACACGAAAGATTAGGGGTTGTACTCGCACATAACCAGTTGTCTGGACCTGTAAAAAAATCAGGGTTGTTGACTATTTGAGAAATATCAGACATAAAAATAACTGAAGTAGCATTTGTCCTTGAGGGACTGATATCAGTTGTCACTTGGGTAGAATTAGGATCTAAATAATGGATAGGGGGTTTGACAGGTGTTAAGGTTGTCTTAATAGGGTATGAGACGGATAAACTTGCCTGTACGATGAGAAAAGGTATTAAGAAAAGAGTGATTAGAAAAAATTTATAAGTTTCCGAATTGTTTTTTGCACTAAACTCTCACCTCAAGATCAAGGAGTCTCGGCACTCTGTGGGCTATAGACTAGTCTAACACCAGCCACTCCGTCGTCGAGCGTCGGTGTTGTATTATATGTAACTGTAGTACCTGGGGTTATGATTACTTCTAATGAAACAGTGAATGTTTCATTGGGATCTATTTCTATCCATCCTGTGGCTGGTTGTAACCCGGTCTGCTTAAGATCAATGGTTGCTAGGACAACTGATGAGGCGTTGGTTATTATTAGTTCAGCGGACGTTACATTAGTGTCAATGATGGCGTCTGTGACATTGAACATGATATAGTATGCGTTATTCGGATCTTGGTTCTTTATGACACTGATATTCTTATAATAGTTAAGCTGATATGTAGGGTGGACTTGAACTGCCAAGCTGGTATTAGCGTCTGTTATTGTCACATTTATTACATTTCCCCATAAATCTGCCCCATTCCCATTGCTGCCTAATCCGAAATATACAGGGGGCTTTTGCACGTTAAGTTCCACGTTTAACGGATAGTAGATAAATGCCGCGGCATTTACTATGGTCACCGCCAGGGCTAATCCAGCCATTATATATAGGGTCCTCTTCTTCATTCATTATCACCCTATTCTCTCTTTGGTATTCACCAATCTAGTCTACTCTCATTTACGTCTTACTTGTAAATTATTAGTTTCCAACACTTATAAAAAGTTTGACACAATAGTTCACATTATACTTTTCTCACTCCAATATATTTTCTTCAGCCTATGGATAATACTGGATAGAGGTATAGACGCGGGGCATACAATATTACATCTTCCGCATCCTAGGCAGAGCTCTGATAAGCCTGAGGCCACGGTTATGCCTTCTGTTATCCCGGTCCAGTTCACACCCATCGGTCCACCGTATACTTTCCCTCCCCACAGGTTTGCTGTGTGCCTCCACACAGGGCACTCATACTGGCAGCGGCCACACCTTACACACCTTAACTGGTCTCTCAAGAATAGCTTGGCCGCTTTCCTCCTGCCGTTGTCGATGAAAACCACGTGGAGCTCGAGGGGGCCGTGGGCCCCGTATACACGGGTGTGCTCTATGTCCGCGGTGCTACTAG
>JALWGO010000109.1 GCA_027038805.1 Thermoprotei archaeon | reverse complement strand
AACAGGTGTACTTCAAGCTTCCAACAACCATTCATCAAGGCATTCCTAAAACCATCCCTAATAAAATCATTAAGAAGACCTAACTCGTTTTTATCAAGAAACAACACGACTACATACGTACTAGGACTCTCAGCCCCCATAACCACTCTAAAAACACCTAAACCAATGATATGAAAAGAATAAGCCCGGAATAAAAACATTAATGAATCTCCTATGAAGAAACCTATAGATGGGGCGGCGATGATATAGCACCCCTTCTACCAATAATCACAATGAGGAAGCCAAGGCCTCCCTATTAGAGCCGCCCCACGACAATTAGAGTAAACTAGTTATACTCAGAAAACAATAATAATAATGTATAGAGGCCAGACCACCGCCCACCTCAGCACCCGTCCCCGAGGGAACCGTCGGAGGCGCGGGCGTAACAGGACTCACGATTACGGTATGAGCGGGTATGAATGATATGCCCCCACGCCAAGGGCGTTCCCTCGGGGCTCCGGGTGCTGGGGAAGCGGGCCTGAGAGGCTCTCGGGGGTCGCCCTTGGTCCGACGGGCCTCCGGGAGCGCTCGGGTGCCGTTGGGCGGTGGGGCTAGATCCTCCTCTTATGGGCATTTATAGTTCTTAACACATAAATCGAAGCGTTTTGCTAGTTCGCATATCTCTTGTTCCGGTATTAGTGCTAGTGCTCCCTTCTTTGTTCTTAGGATGGCTGTTCTACCCTTTATTTCGACCCATGCTTCCTCGCATTCTATGGGCTTGGATTCTTCCTCCATGCTTGTTCCTCTCGTCTTCTTTTTTTCCTCGGTTAAGCTATATTATTCTTTTAGCGTATTTTCTCAGCGTTAGCCCAAAGAGTATCGGTGTTATTATCGCTGTCCCAAGCATTACCGTTAGTATGAGCGCGTATTCTGAAGCCGTTATGAGCCCGTATTGTTGTGCGAATAGGATTATTGCTGTTTCTAGTGCTCCTCTACCACCCATGCCTACTCCTATTATTATTGCTTCATACTTGTTTGTCTTCATTGCTAGGAGCGGTAGGCTGCATCCAATGAATTTTCCTAGGAGGGCTAGGGAGAGAAATACTATTAGGAGTAGAGGGTTTACGAGTGTTCCCGGATTATAGTTTAATCCAACGTAGGCGAAGAATAGGGTTGTTAGTAGGGATTCAAGCATTATGCGTAGCTCATCGGTTAATTCTCCTATTCTTATAACTCCTAGGAGGGTTGGGTCTCTTATGGTTCTAAGCCTGCTAACGGCTAGTCCTCCTAGGTAGGCTCCTATGACCTCGTTTAACCCTATGAGTTTTGCTATTAGTGCTAGTATGAAGGCTAGCATAACAGTTGTTACCGTCATTCGTGCTGGATCAGCGAAGAACTTTGTTATCCTTGACCCGTATTTCTCCATTATGATTTTTGAAGCGTATAGTACTATTAGCATGAATGCTAGGATCTCAATGGTTATATAGGTTATCTCGTATAAGTCTATTGCCCCCGTAGTTGGTAGGACTCTTAGCAAGGTTATCAAGTATACAGCCAATACGTCGTCGACGAAGCTGGCACCTATTAATATGGAATGCGTAGTAGCTGGGAGCCTATGTTCCATTCTCCCAAGCATGGCGGCAACGGTTTCAGTAGCAGTATTAGATAACGCAACAGCTATGAATAGTGCTGTTATCAAAGGGTATCCGGAGACCCATGCAGTAGAAAATATTAGCGCAAATGTTGTTAGGGCTCCGGAAACGCCTGTTACAATAATCTTCTTCTTTTGTTCACCTAAGACTCTTAGATTACTTGTAAGCCCCGTATACAGCATTAGTATTATTAGACTGAAATCAGCTAATGCCTTGATACCCGTGTTTGGTTGAATTATTCCCAGAATAGCTGGTCCTAGGATAAGCCCCGCTAATACGTCTCCTACAATACTATGTATGCCCGCCCTACGTAGGGGTTCCGCTAACAGTTTGGCAACTATGATTAATAGTACAATGCTTAATATGAGCTCCAATTCCCGGTTATCACCACTTACCTGGAACTGCTTCTATATCACATGGGGTTTTAAAGCTGTCTCCAAGGAGAGGGGATCGGTTAGAGCTTATAGATGTCCCAGTACTCGTTCAATATTCTACGTGTTGGATAATAGATTTTCTTTTCGAAATAGTCTCTTACCCTTATACTAGACTTGTAGGATTCTCTAACCGGGTCTTCGAGACCTAGTAGCCCGGCAATAAATGCTGGAGCACCCTTCTCTAATCCCACACTATAGCCTCCTTCGAGAGAAGCTATGATTAGCTCTGGCTTTAATTCCTCTATGATCTTAGAAGCCATTAAATGGAAGGTCTTGGAACCAGCTTTCATGTCGGCTAAGCCGTCCATAAAGTAGGCGTCAAAACCAGCGGAATAGAGTATGACTTGAGGCTTAAACTGTTTTAGGATAGTCAACGCTATTTCGAGGAAATCTTCGTATAGATCATCTCCACCATGTCTAGGAAAGATCAAGTTCACCTTAGTGCCAATAGCCTTCCCCGAGCCCAGGTCTTCTGGATAACCTGTTCCCGGATAAAGTGTTCTAGGATCTTGGTGGAAATCTATGTGCAGTACCCTGGGTTCATTGTAGAATATTTCCTGGGTGCCATTGCCGTGGTGGACGTCGAAGTCTATAATCGCTATCCTCTCATAGCCTTCGTCTAAGAGGTGAACGGCTAGTATCGCGATATTATTGAATATGCAGAAGCCTTGTGTTGGAGCACCCATGGCTTTTCCAGCACGTCCCGCATGGTGTCCTGGGGGTCTCGTGAGTACGAAGAACCTTCTCCCCCTTCCATCCTTGTACTCCTTATAAGCTTTTAGTAGGCCTCCTATAGAGTATAGGATTGACTCTATAGTACCCTTAGACACATAGGTGTCGGGGTCTATTTCTGTGGGGGCGTGTTCTCCAAGCCTTCTAACGTAGTTTACGTATCCTTCAACGTGTACCTTGTAGATACTAGACCAGTCGGCAGGTTCGGGTTCTAATACCTCTATGTAGTCTGTTAAACCGTATTTCTCTAAGCCCTTAAACAATATCTTGAGTCTTAGAGGATTCTCTGGGTGATGAAACCAGGGCTCGTGTTTAAGGTATACGTCACTATAAACTAGTTTAAACTCCACTCTTCAATAACCCTACCATACTATGTAGAAGCATAACTCTTAAGTCTTATCCCATGTAGATAAATGCATGGGTAGAATAGAGCATTGTTCGTGAAAAATGTTGACCAGCTCCTGGATTCTTCTAAAACATGTAGTATATGCCTAAAAGCTAGGAGAACCATTATAGAGTTAATAGAGGAAGGCTTGAAGGCGGCAGATCCCTACTCTGCTGTTAGGAAGCATTTATCAAGGATAGAAGACCAGGTAGTCGTGGATGAGAAAAAGTTTTCACCAAAACATGTTTTCCTCATAGCGTTGGGTAAAGCTTCCATCCCGATGACTCTAGCAGTAGAAGACGTTCTAAGCAATCTAATAGCTGGTGGAGTAGTATCGGCTCCAAAATATTCCCGCGGAGTCTTCAGTAGGCTTCCCCGTAGGGTAGAAGTAGTATGGGCTGGACACCCAGTACCCGATGAAGATAGTGTTAGAGCTGGTGAAAAAGCCTTAGAAATAGCTGAACGCGCAAGTGAGGAGGACTTGGTATTAGTTCTAGTTTCCGGCGGCGGCTCAGCCCTCATGGAGAGACCAGCAGATGAGATAAGTCTAAGAGAACTCATGGAAACCACTAAATTGTTGTTGAAGAGTGGAGCGACTATAGACGAGATAAATACTGTTAGAAAACACTTATCATGGTTTAAGGGCGGCTGGCTTGCAAGGAAGGCTTACCCGGCAAACCTTGTAGCACTAATAGTATCGGATGTTGTAGGAGACCCCTTGGAGACAATAGCTAGTGGGCCAACAGCACCGGATCCAACAGGGTTTGAAGACGCATACATGGTCTTAAAACACTATGGGCTATGGGAGAAGCTCCCAGAAAAGCCTAGAGAATACATTGAGAAAGGCCTGAGGGGAAAGGCTCCAGAGACACCTAAGCCAGGCGATAAGGTTTTCGAAAAAGTCTATAACAAGGTGGTTGCAAGCAATATAGTCTCCCTTAAAGCAATGGAAGAAAAAGCCCGTAGCCTAGGATACAACACAATAATACTGACATCGAGAATACAGGGTGAGGCAAGACACGTAGGTAGAGTATTGGCTGGAATAGCCTTAGAATCATATTATAATGGTTACCCCATTAAGCCTCCAGCAGTAATACTAGCGGGTGGGGAAACAACAGTTACAGTAGTGGGGGATGGAAAAGGTGGGAGGAACCAGGAACTAGTACTAGGAGCAGCAGCGGACATTAATGGTTGCCACGGAGTAGTAATAGCTAGTATTGGAACCGATGGAATAGACGGTGTAACAGATGCAGCTGGAGCAATAGCGGACGCCCACACACTCACAAGAGCTAAAGAGAAGAAACTAAACCCCTACGATTTCCTTGCAAGAAACGATAGCTACCACTTCTTCAAAGAACTAGGAGACCTAGTAATAACTGGGCCTACGGGGACAAATGTTAATGATATCCAAGTAATAGTAGTCGGGAAACCATGTAAAGGCTAGTTGTAACATAAGGCTTAGGAACCCTAAGCAAAATACTAGATTATGTGAATCGAATAGTATACTCGAGTATTTCCATTATCCATAGTTTATATTTGGTTATTGGGAAGGAATTGATAGTACGAGCTTCTCGAACAACATTCTATATTAGTAATGGATTCTATTTAGATTAGATTTAAATATTACGGCATTAAAATAATAGTCAATTGTGGGAAAATGAGTTCCGGCACTTCTGAGTTCACCTACATAGACAGACCAGAACTTCTACCAGTGAAACCAGAAGAGCGCCACGTGGGGTCTCTGAGCTATACATTAATGATCTTGTCGATGGCTATTACCACGTCGATATTCTTTCTAGGATGGTTTGCCCAGATACTGCATTTAAATCTGGTTCAGACGGTAGTAGCGGCAACTATAGGTAATACTGTTGTAGCGATAATAATGACTCTCAACGGATACGTGGGTGTCAAATACGGTATACCATTCCCAGTACAGTTAAGATATACCTTTGGATACAAGGGTTCAATTATACCACTACTGGTAAGAGTAATAGTATCGATCTTCTGGTATGGTGTAGACGGCTACATAGCATCATGGGCTATAACGGAAATGGCTATGCTGATAGCAGGTGTGCCTCCAGATGTAATAGTCGTTGAAGGACTCAAGTATACGCCGATAACCTTCGTAATATACCTGTTGTTCGTATGGTCTGTCGGTATGAAGAAGATTAAGGGCATCAAGATACTAGATAGCATTGCTGGACCACTACTACTAATATTCTTCACATGGTTCGTCTACTATCTAACGACAGTGTTTCCAGGAAAACCAATACCAGTATGGGAGACCAAGGTTGGATGGCTAAGCAGCAATTTCTTCCTAGAAGTAGCTGTCCAAACGGCATGGTGGGGTACTATAGCGTTAAACGTCTCGGATATCTGCCGCTACAATAAGAGTATGGCATCACTACCCATAGGCCACGTCTTCGGCCTGATACTGCCGCAAATAGCTGGTACATACCTAGGGTACATTGCAACAGTGCTAACTGGCGGTGTCTATAGCCCAATAGACATTATAGCTAAGTACGCGCCAATACCAGCTCTAGGATTCTTTGGTCTATTGTTCGCAACGCTAGCTACTGGTAGCACTAATGTTACCGGAGACGTGCCGGCAGCGGCTAATGGTGTTATAAGGCTAATCTATGTCTCATGGGAGAAGGCTGTAAGCATAGCGACCTTCCTAGCCTGGCTGGTTATAGGCCCCTATAGCATAGTGTATTGGAGTAAGGCCCTCGATGTAGCCAACTATTTATTGCTCTTCAACTGGTACTACTCGATGTGGCTAGGGCCTATAGCTGGTGTAATGGTCATAGACTTCTGGGTGTTGAGGCGGCGTAGGATAATACTAAAGGAATTATACAATCCCAACGGCATCTACAAGTACACGGGTGGTTATAATATAATAGGACTTGTATCGTTCTTCGCCGGCATCATAGGCGAGTATATCATAAGCGCTATTCAAGGCAACATGCAAGTATACTTTGGCGTAATACCAGTACCTGGTATAGAACTGGCATGGTACTATGGCTTCTTCATATCAGCGATCGTACACTTGATACTAGGATATGCGGCGAAGAATTATATGCTACCAGAGCTGCGCTATAAAGAGTAAGGTCATGTGAACCAGAGGTGGTTTTTAACGGGATCTCATTTAGTTTTTTATCATAAGGTTTTTACCCATCCGTGTCCCACAATATATAATGTATCAGTCTCTCCTTATAGGAGGTGTATCCTAAAATGGTTGAAAAATATGATATAGTTATAAGAAATGCACGTATACGTGGAAGACCATATGATAAAACCTTTGATATAGCAATAGAGGGTGACCGTATAGCCAAGATAGCCGATAAAATAGAAGGTCACGGTGGAACAGAGATAGATGCTAAGGGAAGACTTGTATCACCACCATTCTTTGACATGCACTTCCACCTAGACTCAGTGTTAACCGTAGGAGACCCAAGATTCAATGAGTCGGGTACTCTATGGGAGGGTATTGAGATTTGGGCTGAAAGGAAGAAGAAGCTAAGTGTAGACGATATTGTTTCACGCGTTGAGCTAGCAGTAAAATACCATGTAGCTTATGGTACACTATGGATTAGAACTCATGCTGATACAACTGAAAAGACGCTGACAACTGTTAAAGGCCTAGTTAAGGCTAGGGAATTATTCAAAGACTTCATAGACATCCAGGTTACAGCGTTTCCACAAGACGGTATAATGACCGAGCCCGATGAGCACCCAGAGCTCATGAGGAAAGCCTTAGAGCTTGGAGCAGATAATGTAGGTATGATACCACACAACGAGTATACACGTGAAGATGCCGTAGAGTCGATAAAGTTTGCCTTCGAGCTAGCAAAAGAGTACAACAAGGATATTGACGGGCACGTAGATGAGACGGATGACCCGATATCAAGGAACCTAGAGGTAGTAGCAAAGTACACGCTAAGATATGGCTGGCAGGGTAGGGTTGCAGCAGGCCACGTTACGGCAAGCCATAGCTGGGATGCTGCTTACCGCTATAGGATTCTCCCATTGATACGTAAAGCTGGTATAACAATAGTACCCAACCCATTAATCAACATACACTTGCAGGGTAGATTCGACTTCTACCCCAAGAGGCGTGGTATGGCGCCAATAAGCTTATACCTCAAGAATGGGATCAATGTTGCCCTGGGCCACGACTGTATAATGGATCCATGGTATCCTCTAGGAGTAGGAGACATGCTACAAGTACTGTTTATGGCGATACACGTAGACCAAATGCTGGGGTGGACCGACTTATTCAAGGCATTAGACCTAATAACATATAATGCAGCTAAAGCATGGAGAAAAGGCTACGAAGACTATGGTGTAGAGGAGGGTAAGAAAGCAAACCTAGTAATACTAAACGGCCTGACAGACGTAGACGTACTGAGAATAATGGGTCCACCACTATACGTTATAAGAAACGGTACACTAGTAGCCGACAATACTGGGCCAGAGAGAGAACTAAAGGTATTCTTCAAGGGCAAGTGGGAAGTAGTCAACCCATACTATGAGAAAGCAATAGAAACAAAAATATAACATAGCCTTAAGAAAACATTCCCTCAAAGAATTTTCTTTTTCCTGTTTCACACATAACTATTGCTACGAGTTTAGACTAGTACCCCTGCCTCTATCAATATATTCTTTATCTCCTGTATGGTTTCCGGGTTTTCTGGTTTTATTGGTGGTCTTGTAATAGGTTTTATTGGTAGTCCTAGTAGGTTTAATGCTGTTTTTATAGCGGAGGGATAGCTTGAAGCTACGTCAAAGATTTCTGCCAGCTTGTTGAGTACTAGGTGTTGTTCAATTGCTTTACTGTAATTCCTATTATACCATGATCTAATGAGTTCCAAGTGTATTCTTGGTGCAAAATTGGCACAGGCCATTACTCCGCCATCACCTCCAAGCATTAGGGTGGGTAGTAGGTAGTCGTCGAGTCCGGTTAGTACTGTGAAGTCTTGTCTTGCTTCTTTTACTTTCATAACTGTTTTCCTCATATAGGATATACTGTCATAGACTATCTTTACTCCAACGATATTACTGTATTCTCTTGCTAATTCTACTAGGAGTTCTACTGGTATATTGTTCCCCGTAAGCCCTGGTATATTGTATACCATTATTGGTAGACTAGTCTTCTCAGCAATAACAGAATAGTATTCCTTGAGCTCCTCGTAGCCTAGCCTATAATAGTATGGTGGGGCAACTATTACTCCATCAACTCCTAAGTCCTCGTAAGCCTTAACGTACTCTAATACCTGGAGCGGGGTATTAGCGGTAGCACCCGGGATTATGCGGGTCTTGTCTCCTCCATACTCTACTGTCTTTCCAACTATTTCTAAAGCCTCCTTTAATGATAGGTGTGGGAACTCTCCCGTAGTTGAGACTGGGAATAAGCCATCAACCCCCTCCTCTACGAGATATTTTACTAGAGCCTCCAAGCCCTCATAGTCTACCGTATAGTCTTCTTTAAAAGGAGTTACCATTGGAACTATAACGCCGGAAAACAATCCCCACTACACCCTCCACTCGACATCATAGAATACATGGTTTTAGATTCTTCTACTCTATTTCTTTACTCTAATACTGCTATAACTCTTACTGGTGAAGCAGACCCTTTCTTTATCTTTAAGGGGAACCCGTAGACCATGAAGCCAGCTCTATCTTTTACCTTGTCGAGATTTGTAAGGTTTTCATAGATAACAATATTATTTGGCAGCAACGTCTTATGGGCTGGGAATGGTTCATGGTCGATACTGGGTGCGTCTATTCCAACAGCATTAACTCCCCGCTCCACTAGGAATCTAGAAGCCTCCTCGCCTAGCCCAGGGTGCTTGAACCATTTCTCTGATCCAATGAATCTATCATAACCTGTATAGAATAATACTATCCATCCCCTACCAACTCTCACATTAAAGCGTCGTTCAGCTCCAATAATATGCTCGACTCTAATCTCTTCTTTTTCTTTAAGTCCACTTACATCAACTACTAAAGCCTTACCCATAAACCTCTCCAAGGGGACATCATCGATACTTGGAGCTCCTTTAATAAAGTGTGCTGGAGAATCTACATGAGTTCCCGTATGTTCAACTAACATTAATATATTAGAGTAGTAGCCGTCACGGTCAATATTAGTCCACTCGTGAACTATTGGTATAGGGTATCCCTCAAATACTGGAAGCCCGGTGTAGATGTACATAGATAAATCTATGATTTTAGCCATAGATTAGACACCTGTTTTCATAGAAATATGCCTGGAAATATATTAGTATCGTATAATATGTGTACAAAAACTATATTAGCTAAATATTGATAATTAAAAACTTCTTTGAATAGAACAATAATATTATAGTAATCGCTACTACTATTACTAAGATGCCTGGCACATATGGTGGCTCAGGTATTGGTGTGGGCTGTTGAAATGGCATTGGGTCTCCTTCAGGATTTAGTGATACCAGTATTGGATCATAGTTACCCATAGTGAGGAAAGTCTCCTCTACTATGTAGGAGAGGGGTTGCTCTATTATCTGTGGACTTAGTGTTTTAGCCTCAGTAAATTTATCACGGCTGCTGTCTGGAGTAGAGCCGCCATCACAGTCTGTGAAAGCGGAAACATCTTGTAGCCATTCATAGTTTTCATTACCTGTTCCCTTCTTATAACCTGCGATCCATAAGTGGTCTATTTCTGATAGTATGTCGGTAGAATATATTGCTGCGATAAATATCTTTTCCCATTGCAGTGAACCATTGGTAGCAGAGACTTTGAAGAATGCTGGAGCCCAGCCATAATAATCTTGAGTTGGTCTTGATGTGTATCCAAGCATATATACTGCATTTTGGCTTTGAATATAAGATGCATCTATGAAGGAATCATCATAGTAGTTCCCCGATGGATCGGGACCCCATAGCTTACACCATACTCTCCCATTGAGATTATAGGGTACTACCATGACTGCTGCATCGGTATCTACTTTTTCGTTTTTATTAATATCGTATAATATATTAGCACCTATTATTAGAATACCATTAGATAGTGGGAGTGTTCTTAAGGGGAACGGTATGTTTATCTTTGATGGATCACTGTTGGTCTTGTAAGTCATAGTGCTGAGAGCTATGAATTGATATGTATTAGTATCTATTTGGAATATCATTGTGTAAATTCCTCCAAAACCTGTTGATAAATTAAATAAAACGGTCATGTATAGTGTTGATGGGGGGATAAATACTCCTCCAACTGGCATAAAGGCGCCTTGATGTCTCTCTCCATTGTATCCGACATAGTATATGCGCTTAGTTATTACTGTTGGAGGATTACTGCCTACGTCGACGACAGTTAATGTAGCATTAGTATTTGGACTAGGATAACAATTACTTCCATAGCAGCTGAATTTTTCTGCTCCAATAAGGTATAATATATTACTATTGGGGCGGGGAACTATATCTACATAGCCGTCGTCAAACCTCATCCCCCATATGATATCGAGTGACTGTGGATCTATTTTAATGAGATAACTGTTTCTCGAATAGTATGGGATAGAATATTCGCTTACCAGTACGTATATATATCCATCATTCCCAAATACAGCGTCTCTAATAGTTCCAACTCCTACATAAACTATTCTGTTAGATATTATTTCTCCGCTGGGATCCAGTTTTAATATGAGCATGTAGTAGTTAGGAGTACTAGTAAAGGCATCGTCTCTAAATGTTTTAGCAAATAGGTAAGTATTACCTTGATCATCTCTTAATATAGTTTTTAATGCTTCATCAAAGTATGTACCATACCTGTATACGCCTTCAGAAGGATTCTGTTCAAGAGCTGGTAGACTTGGCGGGGGATATTCGTATAAGTATATTCTTTTATTATGGGTAAGCTTGTCATAGCGTACTTCATTCCATTCATATTGTTTATACCCATAAATATTTCCTACTTCAACTTTAATGGGGATCTCAGATACACTATCTCCTACATTATCCATATCCAAGACTTCTACTGGTATATTACTGATTTCATATACAATGTTATCTGTTGTTGTAAATGGGGGCGGCCATGTCCTTACTACTGATGGGAGGACAAATATGTACTTGTAATTACTACTTCCACCCAGTAAACTAAACATACCGTATTGATTATTTTCACCATAGTTGTATGCATAACTTGTTATGTATCCTCCAATAGGAGTACCTGTTTGAGAATCAACTGCTACTATTAACTGGAATAACGGGTATTCAGAATAGGTTAAGAGAAGTACATTATCGCCCGCCATCTTGGAAACACTCCAAAGACTACCGTAAACGCGGCTCTCACCTGAGCTGCTCTTCGTATAATACATTGGTATTTTTAGACCCCATAGAACATTGAGTGATGGGCTTAATTTGATAAATGTTCTATTCTTGTATAGGTAGATGCTCGCGTCGCTGTCTATTAAGCCTATATTATTTATCCAGACCTCCATTGTAGCATTAACTATCTTAGCCCTAGTTATATCTCCCTCCGAGCTTATAGTCAATACACCTGTCATAACATAATTATTCTGATCTCTCATTTTTAGTAGTACTAGAATACTTCCATTAGCTAATACTCTCATCTTTGAAACATCGGGGTAAATGTCTCTTATACCAGTAGGTAGGTGGTTAGAATCGAATAAGGGTGTACTCCATACAACATTATCATTGTTTAAATCGAGTTTTACTATTTCAATCCAATCCTTACTGTAGCTCAACAGTAATATTATAGTACTATCGTTAAGCAATACAATGTTATTTGCAGTAGGAATATCAGTTAGTGAGGGGTCGTTAGACGTTATATTTAATACTTTGACGAGCTGTGGTTTATCGTCACTTACATCTAGGAGGAGTATTAATTGACCTATAGGCCACCCAGTTGTATAAACATTTTTGCTAAGACACGCTAGGGCTAAATGAGTTGCATTAAATGACCATATATTGCCGCAATAATAGGCTCCCTCACCTGTAAGGTTTATTTCTATGCCACCAGTCGAGATTACTTGGTTTTCTTGAACATCCCATTGATACCCTATTATTCCTGGAGGTGGATCGGATGGAGGATATATCTCTGATAAGTTATACTTGATTATCGAGATATTATAATTATAGTGTTGTGCTATAACATAAGCATATTTTTCGTAAATTATGAGTCCTCTATAGTATAGTTCAGAATACCCATAATCTATTGAACTAGTACACTCTTGTCCAGTGCATCCTCCAAGTACTAGGTTACTGGCAAGACGAGAAGTCTTAAAATTATTTTCAAGTGCTTGAACTATTATCGACGCACTACTCAATCCTAAAAGAACCAGTATGAGAAGAGACACAGATAACCCTATTATCTTGGATCCTCTAATCATTAGGAAGCCCACCTAATCATGACTATTGATAGTGTTCTCTACATGAAGCTATAAAAGATTCAGCTTTGACTTCACGCATCCAAGCCATCAAATAAGGAACGAAAATATTAGAGAATTCTATAACCTTATCAAAGAAAAACTAATATATCAGGTCTCCATCTTCCCACATCCGCCGTATTACCTAGGAGACTAGAAAAGAGATAGAGAAAACAATGATTTCGACATCATTAGAGAAAAATCTATTACATTAAACACGATTATACACTAAGCAGGGATAGATAAAATGTTTTCAAACAAGCATAAAACAATTCTATGCGTAACAATAGCAGGACTATTATTCATAATAGGAGTCTACTATAATATTCCATGGCTCTTCATAATAGGGGCAATACCAGACTGGCTACCCCTACCAACTGGGTGGATGAGGTATAGAGAAAACACGAACAAGACATGGGTAAAAATACATGCAGCAATAACCCTAGCAGCCTACGCTATCGGAACACTATGGATAATAGGCTACCCGCAACTAAGAATAATATTCCTTGAAACATGGTGGCTAGCAGTAATGGCGGGAACACTAATCTAGTAAAACCCTCAAACAATACCTCCTATACCAACAAGTAGCACACTTACCTGAAACCTGGTTAACTATGGGAGGTTTTTCATCGAGTATACTATTCCATGTTTTCTCAACAAGCTTATACGCATAAGCTAGTAGATCTTTGTCCACTATTAGCTCCCTAACCTTATCACCAACTACCAGTAATGCCTTCCTCACAGGCCCTATGAGCCTGTTTGCTAGTAGAGCATATACTAGGAGTTGGGCTTGAAAATGCTCTACCCTCCTCCTATAATATCTCTTAACCTCAACTATGACTAGGCTCCTAGATCCAGCAATGATATCGATTTTACCTCTAACCCCTAGTTCATCGTCAATTAACTCGACTTCAAACCTCCAAGGCCTGGGTAAACCCAGTTTCCGGGCAATCTCCTCCTTGTATTCTACTCCAACACTACCCTCCTCCATACTCTCAGTTGTAGGTTCACTAACACCCAAGTGGTGTATTATCCAAGGTATCATTGGGCAATAGACGTATTGTTTAACATCCCAGGGGGTGACATAATCTTTAAAC
>JALWGO010000108.1 GCA_027038805.1 Thermoprotei archaeon | reverse complement strand
GATGAACATGTACCTGTATTCTTTGAAGAAGTGGTTCAGAGATAAAACATACACGGTGCTTATCGCTAAGAAAGATGCTTGCCCTCTCCACGCCGGTAAACATGGTGTTGAGAGCATTGACATTGATTGTACTAGGTGTCCTTTGAGGAATAGGATAAGTATTGGTAGGGTTAGAGTTGAGTTTCTGAGATCCAATGATGTTATGAAGGCTATTGCCCGGTTGAATAATAGTATACCTCCAATATGCACCTATTATTCTCTTAGAGCTGGTATAGATTATTCTAATGTAGTAGTAGTATCTTATCCCTATGTCTTTGATCCTAGTGTACGGGAGCCTACAATAGCCGATATATTACCGGATAGTGTATTGATTGTAGACGAAGCCCACAATATTGATAGAATACCAGATATGTATGAGAAGAAGATTACACGCGGAATATTAGAACAAGCTATAGTGCAAGCTAAGAGATACCTCGATGAGAACCAGAGAACAGTTATCGTGAGATTATTAGAAGAGATACGTGATAAAATAATAGACATATTAGAGGATGCGGAAAACGATAGATTGGAACATGTTGATTTAAAACTAGATATAAGTGAAGACCAAGTAGAGCTCTTAGGAGAAGCTGCGAGTGAGGTTTCCTATAAGCTCTCTCTTGAAGACCTTGTTGAAGCTAATTGGGTTAAGAGGATCTATGATTTTATAACTCATTACCGTCAACCAGGATTCCATGCTTACCAGTATGCCAGTCCCTACGGTAAGGTATTAGTAGTTAAACCCATTGAGCCAAGCTTGCTATCTAGGATAATAAATACTGCATGGAACTCCTTGCTTATGAGTGGGACTCTACCGGACGCGGCGTACATAAGGTCTTCATGGGGTATTAGTGGCGAATACGATTACATAGATGTTGAAAAAGAGTATGGCCCAGTATTCCCTAATAGTAGAAAGGCTTGGATTATCGTATTGGATGTTACAAGCAAATGGGAGAAACGAAGTCCAGAAATGACTGCTCGGTACGCTTTAATCATAAGGAGGGCCTACGTCTACTCTAAGAAGAGCGTACTTGTTATAGCGACAAGCTATAATGAGGCTGATGCTCTATCGAAACATTTAGGTGATCTACCATTGTTTGTTGAGAAGCGTGATAGTATTCTTGAAGACGCCAGAAGATACGTATTGGAGAAAAAACATAGTATTGTATTGGCTGTGGCTTCAGGTAAGCTTAGCGAGGGAGTAGAATTCGTTGACAATGATGGTTCTAGTCTAATAGACTATGTTATTGTAGCTGGAGTACCCTATCCTCAACCAGATGACTACGTGCGTGAGCGTGTAGGCATTCTCGCTCATCGATTAGGGGTAAGTTATTTTCAAGCCCTCATGATGATTGCTGGAGTAACCGTAAGGCAAGCTGTTGGAAGAGCTATTAGAAGGGATGGAGACCACGCTGTCTTCATCCTAGCTGATAAGAGGTATCGGGATAAGAAATGGTTGAAGCTTCTAAGAATTCGCGGGGAAAGACTATACTATGCTACAACTAGTAGCCTCGAACACTATCTAAGGATTCTCAGCTAAGTATCTCTTAATAGAATCTAATACCAGCTCCAAGTTCCCATGAGAGAGTGGTGCCCCAGCCGAATATATATGTCCCCCACCTCCCATAGACTTTGCTAGATCAGCCACGTTTATCTGGCTGCTTCGAAAACTTACACCCTTACTATACATTATTACAAACAAGTCCGCATTAACTCCTCTACGAGACAACTCTAACTGTAGGTCTCCCGGATGTATTTTATCCGATATCGGCGGTATTACAACGACCTTGTAGCCTTTTACCTTAATAACCTTCATGTCCTCGAGAGCTTTCCTTATCAGGATATCATATTCTCTTTCTATCTCCTCATAGGCTTTCTGAGCCCAGTGAGGCCATAATTCTCCACTAGCAAAGGCTCTAACAGTTTTTCTACGAAACTCCCAATTATACCATCTTAGAAGACGTCTCCACTTTATTGCAAGAGGGTTACGGTTTAGGAACCGGTCATCGTCTATAGCAAGGCTTATTAACGCGTGGACTATCTTGTCCTTACGTATTTCTGGTATTATCTTCTCCAAGTACTCGTATACTACTTCAGCTGCAACTCGCTCAGTATCTATCATTAACTCTACGCCGATTTCTCTAACAGCGCCTACAGCCTCATCGATCCACTCATGATGATCTAGCCATACTACCTTTACTCCTGCTTTCACGTACTGGGACAACATGTCAACTATATTCTCTATATTCCCTGGACTAGGATTCAGGTCACTTATAATTATAGTGTCAGCGCCACGCATTATTATATCATACATAGCACTACGTATAACTTTTGGTAGAGCGGAAGTAGCTGACAGTCTTACTGCAACATTATTAGTATACCTTACAATCAATGCCGCTGAAACTACTCCATCCACATCACCGTGAGATATTGATACAGTCTTCAAACCCCATTATCACCAATATAGTAGATATCCTTTAGAGCGGTTAATCCTATTTTTTACATGTCAAAACCTAACTACACCTTATACAACTCGTATAGCGAGATATAAGCCAATCGGTGAACAGGGGAGACGGTTAAGGAGTCTAACCCCTACCGTAAATAAATAGATAGTGGAAACCCTATATCGTAAACTAGTTATATGTCTGACACCAGTATCCGGAAGCGAATGTTTGGAGGGTTAACCAATGGCTAACGAGTGTGGTAGCTACATAGAATTAGTTGGCGAAGTATTCTCCGGCCTTGGTGAAGGAGAATTTTACGTGAACCTTTATGCTAGGAACTTTCACCGAGCACTGGGTATTAGGCCTTATCCAGGTACATTAAATATTAGATTAGATGCTAGTAGTGTTGCTATGGCTGAAAAATGCTTGAAGAAAGATAAGGCAATACTCATAGACCCTCCCCTAGAGGGCTATGGAAGAGTCTGTGCGTGGCCAGCCTACTTTAAGTGTCTAAAAGTCTACGTTATTAGACCAGAGAAAACCGTGTATAAGAGAGATGTAGTAGAGCTAATATCTGATAAGAATCTACGAGAATTCTTCAACCTGGTTGATGGTGATAGAGTGAAAATTCAAGTAGCCCTAGATAATAGTTGGACACCACCCTATTGTATATGAGTTTTCGGAAACCTCTTAGCTCTAGTCTATAGGTATGTTGTAGGTCTACCGGCTTTCTCGGTGAAGCTTAGCATCTTCTTTACGAGCTCTTCTCTAATCTTCTTAGCTTCCTCTTCTATCTCCTTAGCCTTTGCATCTAGCTCAGCTAAATCCAGGCCCTCGATTCCCAAGTACTTTACTAGTAATTCTAATACGGCTTTAGCAGCCCTATAATCCGCTATCGTTGCCTCAGCGTAAGCTGAAACAGTCTCCCCCATTATACATGCTGCTGGTATACCGTATACTCCAGCCCATCCAACGATTAAACCGTTTAATCCTGTAACCCCTCCTTCAACCATCGGTGTGCCTCCGAGCTCCACGAGTTCCTTTAGTATTCCTTCATTATTTGCCGCAATGTATACTTTTCTCTTTTCTCCAACACTCTCCGATACATAGGCTGCTGTCGTCAATATCTTTTTAACCCCCTTGGATGCGAATAGCTCTACGATTTTATCAGAGAACTCGTGTTGTAGCTCACTTGTAAGGGGCTGATAGTTCCCGGTTAGAATAGCTAGCTTTCTATCCTTTACAATGTAGAGCTCCGCTACTGGTAGTTCTCCTAACCCGTTATCAACCATTATGTAGGAGGGTGAACCATAACTATATATTTCTGCTACTGGTTCACCTTTCAGAGAGTCTACTAAGAAGTCCACCGAGACCTTGCCGACAAGAGCCATCCCGGGGAAACCGGATATAATCGTATAGTCCTTCAATTCAAATGGTTTAAGCTCAAAGATCTTTGTGTAATCCAAATCTTGTTCCCACGCTAAGACTACCTAGGTAACCTTAAATAACTTATCCATTATAATATTCTGGCCGCCTAGACAGTTCTCTATCTAGTTCTATGAGTCTTCTCAGCCTCTCATGTAGTGGTGGATGTGTTGAAAACCATGAGAAGGATCTTCTTCTCTCACTCGCAATTCTTAATGCTAACTGGTAATCTTGCTCCCAGCTACGAGTATGTGAGAATGCTCTAATATGGTATTCCTCGGGATCAGCTATTAAGAGCGCCTTGAAGGCTGCAGCCTTAGCTACTTCTCTTTCAACTCTCCTACCAAGACTGCCAGTTACAACAGATATTCTAGCAAGGGCTGCAGCAAGTTTTCTAGCTCCAAGGGGAACGTTAATTGATGACTCGTAGTCAGCGAAGTATTCTCTTAGCCTACTATGCCTTAACAATAATAGTATCAGTATAAAATATACTATATAGCTTACAAAGGCTATAATGGCGAGAGCTGCCACTCCACCATCACGATCCCTAGTACCTCCTCCAAGGAATGTTGCAAGCATAGCATATCTTGCTATAAGGAAGAACATTGACGGTATTAGCGAGAGGAACATCATTACGCTGACATCATGGTGCTTGAGGTGTCCTAGCTCGTGACCTAATACGGCTTCTATCTCGTCTCTATCAAGGTTTTCAATGAGACCCTTTGTAACTGCTACTCTAGGTCCTGTTAGAGGTGAGCCATAAGCGAAGGCGTTCGGTACACTTATCTGAGCTAACATGAGCTTAGGCTTCTTAACACCCATACGCTTCGATAAATATTCAACTATTTCGTGTAACCACGGATACTCCTCTGATCTCAAAGGCCTTACACGATATATAGCGTCTATGAAGTAGGGTGCTATCATCCATTCAAAGACGTTAAAGGCTACAACAATGCCTGCAATGAAAGCTATATCGAAATTGAATAATTCTAGGATTAAAGCCAAGACAAGACTAGTTATAGCTATGAATAATGCGAGCGTAACAGCCATAGACACGTATAGCTTAGTCTTAAACGACATCTCCTAAAACCCCTCCCTCATTGATAACAATGTACTATAAGCTCGGATTTAAGCTTGGTGCACTACCAAGTCATCTATTGCTTCAAAGCGGTTCCACTAGTATACGGTTAGCCATACCCCTCCCAAGAGCTATTGTCACTCCTCTCACACGAACTATAACTGGTCCACGAGTATTATCTACTACTTCTAGTATTGCCCCAGGAGTGATCCCCATCTGCATTAAACGCGTTCTAAGCCTACAACCAGTATCAATGCTTACAACCCTAGCTCTTGCACCAGGTGGAAGGAATACTAGTCTAACCTTTTGAAGAACCATAGCTCGGAGCCCTCGTAAACTAGCAGTTATCTTCGTCTACTACTACGTAGATCATTCTCGCATACTCGTATGGTATCTCCATGCACTTGGACGTAGAAATAGGCCTTAAGACTACGTGACTATTACTAACATATACTATTCTAGCTATAGCACCTATCATTAAGCCTAACTCTACTATGTGTTTCAATCCTTCATGTAAGACACCAGCTATACGTACTACCTTGACACATGCACCCGGCTCCGCCTTAATTAATGGTACGGATACCTTTAACTCGACTGGTATTTCTGATCCAGGTATAGGATTCCCTAACGGACATGTAGATGGCCTACCAAGCTTATCATATATTTTACTTACTATTTCATCGGGTAGATGCTCCATCATATGCGCGTATTCATGTGCCTTTAAGGGATCTAATCCAACATAATCGTATAGAAATCTCTCTATAACACGGTGCTTCCATATTATTCGTTCAGCTATACGTCTCCCCTCATCCGTTAGCCTTACACCATAGTATTTGGCGCGTTCAACAAAACCTTTTGCTTCTAGTCTCCCAATAACTTTTGATACCGTGCCAGGTCTAACACCCAGCTCTCGTGCGATAACAGTAGTTCTCGCTATCCCGAAGGCCTCTTCAAGCCTATATATTGTCACCAAATAGTCCTCAACAGTTGCGGTGACTTTTTCACGGCTCTTCGACTTTATGTTAAGGCGGCTCAACATGTAGTCTACCTCTGCTTAGATGCACTCTCTTGGAAAGACCCTTGGGAATATTCTTGAGGTCTAGGGATATAGGTGATAGTAGAGGTTATAAATATTTAGATGCGTCTAAATATAATTAGAAGGCGACAATAACGGTGTAGAAGCGATGGACAAGTGGAGCAAGCTAGGGCTGAAAGAACAAGGATGCAATATAGTTGTAGCCGTAGCTGGAAACCCAAATGTAGGTAAATCAACATTATTTAATGTCCTAACCGGTGAGAAAGCTCATGTAGCAAACTGGCCTGGCGTAACCGTGGAACTAAAGGCGGGTGAGAGAGAATACCGTGGCAAGAAAATATGTTTTGTAGATCTTCCGGGAACCTATGGTATAACGGCATCCAGTATAGACGAAATAGTTGCGAGAGAATACATTGTTGGAGGAGAAGCCGATGTCGTATTGGTTCTAGTGGATTCAACAGCTCCCGAAAGAACCATATATATAGCATTGCAGATACTTGAGCTCACTCCTAGAGTAGTCATAGCGTTAACGAAGATGGATCAAGCGCATAGTCTCGGAATACATATTCATGTAGATAAACTTGAAGCAAAGCTTGGAGTACCAGTTATAGCTACATCAGCTGTCCAGGGATTTGGGATAAGAGAACTCCTAGACGCTATAATAGATGTGGCCGAGAGAAAGAGGGGGAGAAAAGAACCATTAAAAATAGACTACAATGGACTTGAACCCTATATAGCAGAGCTAGAAGCACTGATAATAAAGAGCAAGGTGTTGGAGAACTATAATCCAAGATGGGTTGCACTAAGATTACTTGAAGGGGATCAGAGACTCGAGGAGCTATTGGAAAAATACGGTAAGAGGGAAATCATTGAAAAAGCTAGAGAGCTAAGAGAAGTATTTACGAAGAATAGTGGTAGGACACCAGAAGACCTTGCTATAATGGTTAGATTCGACTATGCTGATAAACTCATGCATGAAGTTATAGTTAGAACAAAACACAAGAATCTCGTAGAGGAGACTACTGAGAGAATTTTCCAGCACCCGGTAATGGGGCCTCTTGTGAGCCTGGGAATATTATTCCTAGTATTCTTCTTCGCCTTTGCAATAAACACGGGATTTCCCTTAAACACTGTTTTCGAGATACTGGGCTATGAGGACATAGCCTCGGCTATAGAGGAGTTCAGCTTTAGCGGACTACTCGAAAAATTATTCAACTGGCTGGCGAGCGCTAGTGCTTCATATCTAGCTAGTACGGGTTCTCCGGAATGGTTTATCAGTTTAGTCTCTAACGGTATAATACCTGGTGTAGGAAGCGTATTATCCTTCCTGCCACTAATAATTTTGATATCATTGTTTATAGCAATACTAGAAGATTCTGGATTAGCCCCGAGAATGGCTATAGCCTTCCATAGATTCTTCGCTAGATTTGGATTGTCGGGTAGAGCGGTATTCCCAATGGTTATAAGCTTGGGCTGTAATGTTCCAGGCGTACTGGCTAGTAGGACCGCTACGGAGGAAGAAGAGAGAGTAGAGATAATATTAGGAGTACCCTTTATTCCATGTCAGGCAAGACTAGTAGTATTGTTAGCCTTTGTTGGAGCCTTCTTTAAGTCGCCGATAACCCAGGCTACAGTTATACTTGGTGTATACATTATAGGAATAGCAGCATACCTTGTAACAGCATTATTAATTAGAAGAATATTGTTTAGGAGAAAAGAATCCCCTGAATTCCTAATAGAGATCCCCCCACTCCATAGACCCAATGGCAAGGTTGTATGGTGGATTACCTGGGACTATAGTAAACACTTCTTGAAGAAGGCGGGAGTAATAATATTCTTGCTTAGCATTATAACATGGACTCTACTCTACTATGGGCCCAGCGGAGTAGTAGAAGATCCGGTGGAAAGCTATGGCGCAATACTAGGATATAGTATTGGCCCGATACTGCAGGCACTATACGGTCTAGCACCCGATACTGCTTGGAGGATAGGTTTCGCGTTAATCCACGGCTTTATAGCTAAGGAAGCCCTAGTTGAATCTATAACGCTGCTTCAAGGAGTAGATAGTCCTAGAGAAGCCCTATTATCACTAGGCTTGTCTCCAAGTCAAGCTCTAGCAATACTTGTATACATGATGCTCTACGTACCGTGTCTTGCAACAATAGCGGTAATGTATCAGGAGCTTAAGAACGCTAAGCTAACGGTATTAGCTATAATATACATGATAGTGGTAGCAACAATAGTTTCCACAATAATATACGGTATACTAAGAATTATATGAGAGGACCAATAGACATGAACGATACGTTGACAATGATGCTGGAAGAGATAAGGAAGATGAAGGTCTTTACACCAGACCTCATAGCGAGAAAATTAAATGTACCAAGAGAAACAGTTGAAAAAGCAATAGGACTACTATTAGCGCAGGGAAAGATTAGAAGAGTTAAACTAGAGTGTCCATGCGATAAATGTATTTTCAGTAGAATATGCACTTTCAAGAGAAAAGGAAACATAGTATTCTACGAGATAGTTGGACGTTAACTGTATTTCTGCATACATTATTAGCTAAACCGTATATAGTTGTATCTTGTCTTTAATGGTAGAATTTTTATATCTTGTCCTAAGATTGGAGCACGGGTGTTTGAGTGCCACTCCTCGTAGCTCGAGGACTCGTGAAACGCTTTGGTAGCATTATTGCTGTTAATGGCCTTGACCTAACAGTAGGTGAGGGAGAAGTTGTAGGACTTATTGGCCCCAACGGCGCTGGTAAAACTACTACTATAAGATTATGCCTTGGTATTTTGAGGAGAGATCGCGGAGAAGTTAGCTTATTTGGCCGTGATCCCTTCTATGATGCAAGTGCTCGCGAGAATGTTGGAGTTATTTTTGAGAAACCCTCTTTCCCGGAAGCCTTGAGTGTTGAGAAGCTACTCGAGTATGCTGCTAAAATACATGGTGTTAGCCTTAATAGGGTGAATGAGGTTTTACGTATTGTAGGACTAGTTGAGAAGAAAAATGCTTCCGTGAAGTCGTTGAGCGCCGGGCAGAGGCAGCGTTTAGCTATAGCACATGCTCTTATACATGAACCACAGTTATTGATCGCCGATGAACCTACAAGCAACTTAGATCCTCTTGGTAGGAGTGAGGTCTTAGGCTTACTCGCCGAGTTAAGTAGAGATCATGGTATATCTATACTCGTATCTTCCCACATATTGCCCGAATTATCGAGAATTGTTAATAGACTAGCACTAATACATTTCGGCCGCTTGGTCTTTCAGGGTACACCAGCTGACATAATGGGGGCTCTAAAGGTTAGTGTTGTAAGGATTAGAGCGGATAACTTAGAGGATGTTGCTAGGAAGCTTAGAGAGTATTTTGACGAGGTTGAGATAAGAGGTGCCGAGATAATAGTTCATACAGATAAGCCGGGGTTCGTCTATAAGGTTATAGGTGAACTAATAGATAAATATGGCTTACGCATCTATGGTGTTGAAAGCCTTGAGGCTTCTATTGAAGAGTTTCTCCGCCGCTTCCTCCAACAATATCAGCGGCCTAGGGCTGGGTGAAGTTTATGGCTAAGAGTTATCCATTACTATTAATGGATATAGAGGATATATTGAAACCACCAGTCTACGACATATTGCTCGGAATAGCCGTAGTATTGGGTGGGTTCAATGCTTTAATAATACCTGTTGCAAGTTCTGTTCAGCTCGCTTCAACTGCTACTAGTGTACCCTTATTTATAGCATTGGTTTACATTGCTATTAGGTGTGGTGCTGGAGTAGCATCATTAATCTCAAATAATATTATGCAGTTATATCTATCATATCCTATATCAAGGCTAAAAATACTGCTAATACTATTGTTTACACGTATCCTACTACCAATCTTAATAATAATTGGTTTACCGCTCCTAGCAGCCTCAGTATTTCTTTCAAAGATAGTGGCTAGCGATATCATAGGGTTTCTAGCAGTATTCGGGGGACGCGTGTTGTTCACGTTTTTCCTAGGGATTGTCTCTTTACTATTCGCGTTATCTTCGAAGAGAGTAGGTGTTGCAGTAGTATTATCCGTAGTATTCTACTTCGCATACAATATAATGAGCGGTATATTCTCGGCATTCTCAGCATTCCTTGGAGAAAAAACATACATGTATATCGCACAGAGCCTCACATTCTCGGATACCCTCAATGCTTACCTAATGGGTGCTACTGAACCTCCCTTATGGGTGTTCATACCAGTACCAACAGCTACAATCGTGCTAACTATTTTGTCAATCATATACTTTACTAGGAGGTTTGAGCCTACATGAAACCAGTATTTGGTGCATTAGGTAGAACTCTACTCGTACTAGGAATAGCGCTAATAGTATTAGCGGTGCTAGCGTATTTCATAAAGCCTACCGCCACTATAAGTACAATGCTAAAATCCGAAGAACCAGTAGACAATACTAGTGCTGGAGTAGTCGTTGTAGCTAGCGGTAATGCTGAGGGGACAGTAAAAATAGAGTTCACTGGAAAATACCATGTAGTAGAATACATTGCTAGAAAAGAAGCGCAGCAATCACTCGCAAATTTCATGACGAGAATACAGCAATACAATATAACCTCTATGTATACAAATACTGATTTCCGTACAGGCTCTCTCGTGATGACTTTACAAGCTAGCTATAAGATAAGGGAACTACTAGACAAGTATGCTCAGGTTAAAGACAGCTTTACTGTAGAAAATTCTGAGAAAGACTTTCCATTAAAAATAAATGAAGTACTAATAATATATATTCAGCCAGTTAAACAAGAGTACCTTACAGCCTTTGTATCATTTTATGCCACTGGACTTGCATCAGTAGAGGTATTTAATGGCATTATAATAGGCATAGCACTAATAATACTATCAATACTCTATGCAGTACTCTGGGGGAGAAAACGAAGATAAGATTAAAAATACCCTCCTCTATAGAGAGTAGAATCCTGGTGATGAAGCGCCTACTCTCCGACCATATATTGTGGGGAGTAGGTCCCATTACTGACTCTTTACTCTGCGTTCTACCTCACTTTTCAACCAGTCTACATAGTCTTTAGAGCCAGCTATTATTGGTAAACCTATTATCTCTGGTACCGTGTAGGGGTGTAGCTCTCTTACTTTGAGTACTAGTTCTTCGAATACTTCCATCCTAGTCTTAATGATGAGTAATAACTCGTTGTCTTCCTCAATTTTCCCCTGCCACCAATAAATACTCTTCAACTCATCAACTATGTTTACGCAAGCCGCTAACCTTGCTTCAATTAATGCTTTAGCTATTTTCTCTGCAATCTCTCTATTCGGGACCGTTACTAAGACTACGAGTGGTAGGATCTCAGACATAGGTATCAAGCCCCGAGACATTGGGTAGGGGTCCCTGATGCGGGTCCGGCTACATCACGGTTACTCGGTTGACCGGACACTATGCTTCATCCCCCTATATGAGTAGTTTATGTGTACGGATTAAAATATTACTGTGATTAAATATAGTAGGGATATGTGGGAAACCTATACCGATGACCGATGACACGGGCACTGAGAAGAGAGTCTATGAGGCTGTGATGATTCCCGCTAAGAGGGAGGATATTGTTATAGCACGCGCCTTTTTAAGCCAGTCGACGATAAGGTATTGTTTTGCTGTAGTAGGGGGAGAAAGGTTATGGTTGAAGAAAAGCTTGTTTCCCTAAAAGAAGATGATAAAAAGAATGAGGGAGAAGACGATATTATTGCCACGATAAGGGATCTATCGCAAGCGGTAGCTAACTTGTCGCAAGCAGTACCCAAGCTTATTGAAAAAGTATTAGACAATTATATTCCTCTCCTATTAATAGATGAGGTTGAACGCCTACTTAATAGAAAGCTAAGTGTTGCGGAGCGTAGCAGAGTAGTTGAACTCGTTAACAGCGGGTTAGGACTCGACGATATCGTAGCACAGTTAAAGAATGGTGAGCAAACAGCTCAATACACATGATTATTTTAGGCTAAGCCTAGTACAGCAGACAATATTATTGCGGCAAGAGCTGCGCTGCCTATTCCAAAAATATTCACGACATGGTTATCTATCCATTCATACCCTTTTACGAGTTTAGCAGGTTTACCACAATGTACTGGTTTTTCGGTTAACTTACCGCATACGGTGCAACGGTATTGCGCTTGTACTGTAGCACCAATAATACTGTCAACTGTTACACCTATTATAGTTGAAACGACGACTACTAGGAGAAATAAAGCAAAATTTACCCCAGATACTTCGGGGACAACACCTAGTATATAGCCTAAGAACCCTACGATCGCACCCGCTAGAGCAGAGGCTGTATAGCCGAGAAGACTTACACCCCCAGAAGTACCGGGTTCTACCGTCCTCCAAGGCCTAGTTATGAGTCTCGGAGGCGTAGGGTTAAGCAATCCTATCTCAGTTGCTAGGGTATCACCCATAGCCGCCGCCACCGCTGCTAGATATGCTAGAGCCCATATCTGGCCTCCAACAAAGGCTTCGAAAACAGTCATTGACGCCGCTACTATTCCATTAGCTAGAACATTCTTCCAACTACGCGCGCCACCCTTTTCCTCAGCCACACCTAGACTACGCTTATAGTCGTATCTCCACTTTGTGACAAAGCCAGCTATAATGTGAAAGGATAATAGTATTAGAAACCAGTTCCAGCCGCCAAATAGTATAACTGTTAAACCTATAGCGAAACCAGCTATAAGGCCAGTTTTATCCACAAGACCTTTATGTAACGATAATAAGCCGAAGCCAACTACCACGAGAACTCTCAGCACATAGTCTATCACGGTTATCGGTGTCAACTATTATCCCTCTACCAGCGGCGACTCAGCCGTCATATCTGTATTCTCCTATAGGCGGGGTATATGTTATACTTATAAAAATACTCTGTTTCCCGCACATTTATTCTTTTACTATAGGAGAGCAAGTATTATGGCTGCTGTGAAAGGTACTGTAAAGTTATCAAAGCTTGCTAGAACACCGACACTAAGGAGTTCCATTATAGTAGCTACTGTACAAGCAACCAGTATTTTAGGGACCATTGATACAAGGTTTATCGGATACCCTGTTAGAAGACCCATCAATGCTAAGCCTATGACGGCCCCAAGGAAGCCGAAGAAGAACATGCTTAGAGAACCCTCTACACTCTTCCTCCACTTGACTCCCCTATTGAAGATCATGTGTTTTCTCTTGAGCATTGCCGGGACTAGTGATGCAAAGCCATCACCCCAGGCCATTATCATGGTTGCTGCTACAACTATTTCTGGCTTATTGTAGAAGAATAGAACGAGTACTAGGATAGATATGATATAGTAGAGTGGACCGTAGACGTGGAGCTTATCGTATTCCGATACAACCATCGTCTTAGATAACGGGTTGTTTGGACGGCTAAGTCCCACTAAAACCATCAATGCTAGAATGACTGTAACAAGTACTGGGTAGAAGGGATGCTTAAACAATGGTAACACTATTATCGAGTCGCCAGCAAATAAGTGTATCATTCTACGGGTAAAGTAGGGGGACAACTCCTTTCTAACCCTTATCTTCTCGGCCACTAGGATAAGGCCGATGACATATAATAGTACTAGTATTGCAAGAGCAATTGAGAATGGATCAAATAGTATGCTCCACATACCCTTCACACCAATCTACTATAATGTCTACACTCGCCATAGTAGATGATATATGCAAGTAGTAGAAAAAACTATTTTTCGAGGAGAC
>JALWGO010000107.1 GCA_027038805.1 Thermoprotei archaeon | reverse complement strand
CTATATATGATACCCCCACAGTGCCGTAACTGTGGCTACGTCTTCAAAGACTTACGTAAACCCCGTAAACCAAGCCGTTGTCCCCGATGTAAGAGCCAGCGTATTACACCTCCATTATTTAAAATTATGGAGGCGTAGCTTGATTTAATAGGTTTAGAATTTCTTTTCTAAATAATTCATCGCTCTCATATAGCCTAGTATATATCTTGCCCAAAATACCGTTTGAGAAAATAACCTTATTCTCTGTAATAGATAAAGTAAGCTTTATATTCTTCACACCATTGCCTATGACACTATAGTTGCCCCTCAATACCTCTTTACCCAGAACTCTATCAAGAAGCATTACAGAAGCTGTGAGTTCACCTACAACCTTCTCATAACGATCCAGTTTCTCCCTCATCAAAGGCGAGAACCTTACTGGGACTATTAAGTTAGAAATATTATACCAGTACATTCGTTTAAATACTTTTAAACTATCACTCTTTAAATCGCGATAAACATCAATTATATAATTAATGTTTTCTTTGCAATCATCGCTAGCATTAAGTACTATGTCACCTGGTTTCTTTTCCCTAGTAGTATAGTTCATTACTACCTTACAAGGATATACAAGTAACGAGACATTTATAGGTACAACCCTTCGAATAAAATATGAGTCAATGCAAATTCTCCTAATTCTATCCCGAGCCTCAACTACACACTCCAGATATGGAATGATGATACTCTTTTCTACTACCATAATTGTTCGACCCATAGAAGTGTCCAGTTTCCACAAAATTAAATTTATTAACACCTACCTGTATATGATTAGGAAAGGGTTAACAGTATGACAAGGAAAGGTTTATCCAAAACAGCTGGAATCGTAATAACCGTAATAATAATCATAATCATAATAGCTGCAGCAGCATATTATGCAACCCAACAGCCAGCGCCAACAACCACAAAAACAACAAGCCCAACATCAACTCCAACGACTAGTAGTCCATCACCAACTACTACTTCATCGCCAAGCCCAACAACAAGTAAGACCACAACCACGAAAACATCAACAACCACAAAAACAACAAGCACACCAACAAAAACAACCACAACAACCAGTCCAACACCTACACAGACAACGACAACACCTAAGCCTGAAAAAGCATTCCATAAGAGAATGATCTATATTATAAACAATGATCCAGTACCAAGAATAAATATGTTACAATCGGGTACTGCTGATGCCGCTGCAATACCATTAGAGAACATACCGGATGTTGAAGGATACACTATGGGTAACTATAAGATCATTGTAGAGAAAGGACTACTAGAGCCTTCTATCGTCTACGTAGTCTTAAACTGCAATAAGGCACCATTTAACAACACGTTAGTAAGACAAGCACTAGCTTATGCAGTACCATATGAAGTGATAATACAGACTGTCTATGAGGGTTATCTAAAACCATTACACGGAATCATACCATATGGTTTCCTAGGATACACGACATACAATATAATAAATTATACTGCAATACCCTACGAGGAGAGGTTAAACAAGGCCAAGGAACTATTACAGAAAGCTGGAATAGATCCAACCAAGTATACATTTGAGATCTGGTATAATGCTGGAAACACTCAGAGAGAGAAAATAGCAACGTTATTATCAGATAGCTGGGGTAGACTTGGATTTAAGATATCGACTAGATCACTAGAATGGCCGGTATATCTAAGCAAGGTTGAGAATGGAGAATTCGATGTATATATTATCGGATGGGCGCCAGATTACTTAGACCCAGATAACTATGTCGGACCCTTATTCTATGGAGGCACAAAGTTCAAGGAGGTAAACGTTGCTGAAGTTCAATCGCCAAGTGATGTAGGAAAATACGTTAAGAATGCAATCGTATTTGATACCGAGAAATACTATGTGGTAGTAGGCGAGAAAGGAACTGGTGCAACTGTATCAGTAAGCGGTAAACCATTCATAGTTGTATCATACATAGTAGACGAGAATAAGACAAAGCCTATAGAAAACTCAACAGGTTTCACTGACATAGATCCAGCCTTCTATAGAAACACTACCGTGGATGCACTAGTAATCGCTGGGAGAAGAGAGGCTAATCCAGAGATAAGAGAAGCAATATATAATGCATTATTCCAGGCGTCAAACAAGGAAGTCCCAATAATACTACTAGGACAATACGTCTTAGTAAGACCTTACTGGAACTGGCTACACGGTAGATACTATCACCCAACACTAGCAGAGAGATATGACCTACTATGGGAGGATCCAAATGCACCCACAGTAAGCACCGGTATTAAGGACTATGTAAACGATCCAAACACGTATGTTGTAGCAACAATAGGATGGCCAGATACTTTTGACCCAGCCTTCAACTACGAGACCTTTGGATGGGCTATATTCCATAATATAGGCGACACACTGGTAACCTACTGGAAGAATGAGACGAAAGAAGTTTCACCGGATCTAGCAGTCGCCTGGGTACATAATAAGGATGCAACTGAATGGTACTTCGTTATAAGAGGAGGAGTAAAAGCATATGATCCATGGCACAATAAGGTCTATAATATAACTGCATTAGACATGCTATTCACCATATGGAGAGTAGCTAGACTAGAAGGAGATCCTTCATGGATGGTCACAGAATTCATAGATGCCAATAACTCGAAAGTCTACACTGAAGAAGAATTTAACAATATATTAAAGAATAACGAACTAATAGCAGAGTATAAGGGACAATCAAAGGTAATTAAATCATTAGACGAGTTACTAGACTTCTTCGGCTACAAGGGTAAGACGGCGGGAGTACTGTACATTAAACTATACTATCCATACGGGCCAATACTAAGCATACTAGCTGATCCATTCTTAATGGTAATACCAGCACAATACCTATTTGACAATGTAGACCAGTTGAAGGGTAAGTATGAGGAAGCCATGAATGCTGCAGAATGGGGTAAGAATCCATCAGCTTGGGCAAAGTACATTGGCAAGGGTGAACAGGAGCCAACGCACCAGTATCTACATAAATTCCCAGTAGGTACTGGGCCATACTATGTCAAGGAATACGTTGAGGGAAGTCACATAGTATTAGAGTACAATCCATACTATTGGAATGCAACACTATGGGAGAACCTATATGGTTTTAAACCCTAAAACATATCTTTTTTCTCCCTACAATATATAAAACTTATAATCCCCCTCTCTTCGAAAAATTTGCCTAAATCTGGCCCACGGTGTAGGCTGTGGCAGAGTTAAAGAGATTCATCGTGAGGAGGCTAGTCACATTCATTCCAACACTTATAGGTGTTACTCTTCTTGTATTCATTATAGCTAATCTAATCCCAGCAGATCCAGCTAGGGCGTGGGCTGGAGGAGAGAAGGCTAGCCCCGAAGTGATTGAGAGAATTAGAGAGGAATATCATTTAAACGATCCATGGTATGTGCAATACGTATTCCTAATGAAGAAACTGTTTACTAATGATATAGTTAGCCCTAGAACCCATAATAAGATATGGGATGACCTCATCTTTGGTACTAGTCAAGGTGTTGCCGGCGCTGGTACAAAGTATGGTAGATTCTTCATAACACTACAATTGACCCTCTTTGCTTTCCTGTACATAGTCTTCATAGGCATACCATTAGGGGTACTCTCAGCTCTAAAGAAGGATTCCCCGCTAGATAGCGCTGTGAGAAGTCTTGCACTTGTAGGTGTTTCAACACCAGTATTCTGGCTAGGATATCTACTAATCTATATATTCTTTGTAAGATTCCGTGTAATAGAACTAGCAGGATTCCCTGAGCCCACTCAACGTATAACTGGTATCATGGTTATAGATGCACTTTTACTCGGAGAAAATGATATAGCTATACAAATAATCAATAGATTAGCCCTACCAGCATTCGTACTTGGCTTCATTGGAATAGGAGTTATAGCTAGAATTACACGAAACGCCTTCCTGGAAACATGGAATGCCGACTACATAGAGTTTGGCAAGGCACGGGGACTACGAAAGTCTAGGCTAATGAGACACGCATTAAAGAACGCTCTAGTCCCCATAGTAACTGTCCTAGGCCTACAATTCGGGGGCCTTTTGGGAGGGGCACCAATCACCGAAACCGTTTTCGGTATACCTGGCATGGGACGCTACATGATAGAAGCCATCCGTAATTTCGACTACCCCGCACTAATAGGTGGAGTCCTATTATTTGCCTTGATATATATGCTAGCTAATCTAATAGTTGATATAACATACGCTCTCATAGATCCAAGAGTAAGATATTAGGAGGCCGAAGGCTATGAGTGCCGAAGAAGTCTACGAGAAAAAGCTATTGGATCATTTAAGCGACTTCTTTCTAAAGGGGATAGTAAAGATCATAGATTCAATAAGGCCCGGATGGAGCGTTAGAAATAAGTCGAAAATAGATGAATGGAGACTAATGTTCTATGCCCTAAATAGATCTCCTACTGGAATAGTTGGCTTAATACTTGTAGCATCGTTTATATTAATTGGGATCTTTGGCCCCCTCGTAGCACCATATAGCTATAATGATCTCCTTGTATTCAAGAATACACATTATAGGTTCATACCTCCTGGAGGAAGGGGCCCAGGCGGCGAGATATTCTTACTTGGAACCGATGATTATGGAAGAGACATGTTATCACTAGTACTATATGGTGCTAGGACTTCTCTAGTCGTTGCATTACTTGTGATAATCCTTGGTGCCCCTATAGGAATAATACTAGGACTTATATCAGGATACTATGGTGGCAAAATAGATGAACTCATCATGAGGATCACCGATATATTCTTAGCCTTTCCGGGACTAATACTCGCCATAGCCTTTGCTGCCACACTACCCGATAGAATACGAGGACTTTTAGAAACCAATCCATGGCTACAAAATATTATGCTATCACTCTTCTCACTAGACCCAGCCGATGCTCCTAGGCTTGCCAACTTACTATCCGTCATTATTGCAATAATTATAGTATGGTGGCCTGGTTATACAAGAATAGTGAGAGGCAGTACTCTTTCAGCTAGAGAGAACGTTTACGTTGAAGCTGCTAAAGCTATGGGCATGGGGTCATGGGGGATAATGATTAAACACATCTTCCCTAATATACTTGCACCAATACTAGTGATACTGACACTTGATGTTGGATCAGTAATATTACTTGAAGCTGGTTTAAGCTATTTAGGTATAGGGGCCCAACCACCAATAGCAGATTGGGGACGAATAGTCTACGATGGATCAAGATGGCTTATAAGAGGATACTGGTGGCTCAGCCTCCTACCAGGTATCTTCATATTGTTAACTGTACTAGGATTTAACTTGCTAGGCGATGCCTTAAGAGATGTTTTGGATCCTAAGGCTAGAAGAAGCATTGAGTTCAAGTTAAAGAAAAAGAAGAGGTAGAATAACGTGGAAATATGTAAACCTATTCTCGAAGTAAAGGACTTATATGTTAACTTTTACACTTACGCAGGTATAGTAAAGGCAATTGACGGTGTTACTTTCACAGTATGTGAGGGAGAAACCTTCTGCCTCGTAGGTGAGACTGGCTGCGGTAAAACGGTTACCTCAAGAGCAATAACTAAATTGGTGCCAGAGCCCGGTAGGATAGAGAAGGGCGAAATAATATACCATACCCCTTATGGCAAGATAAACCTACTAGAACTCCCAGAAGATAAACTTAGAGAGATTAGAGGAAAAGAAATAGCATATATATTCCAGGATCCCGCTGCAGCTTTGGACCCATTATATACTATTGGTTACCAGATAGCCGAGACCATGGTTGAACATAAAACAGTGCCCAAGTGGAAGGAAGCATTCATAAAAGCCATAGACGTGCTCCGAAGTGTACTAATGCCTGATCCAGAAAAAAGAGTAAAGGCTTATCCACACGAACTTAGCGGCGGTATGAAGCAGCGTAGCGTGATAGGCATAGGGTTAAGTAATCAGCCGCGTATAATTATTGCAGACGAGCCCACATCGTATCTCGATGTAACTATACAAGCACAGATAATGGACTTACTACGCAAACTTAAGAATGAGAAGAGGCTAACAATTATCCTCATAACCCATAATATGGGCCTTGTAGCAGAAATGTGTGATAGAGTAGCCGTAATGTACGCTGGAAACATTGTAGAGTTGGGGACGGTAGAACAAGTATTCAAGAATCCCTTACATCCCTATACTAAGGGTCTCTTAAGGGCAGTGCCTAATCCTCTAACAAAGATTGAGAGACTCGAAGCTATTCCAGGAACAGTACCAAACCTAATATATCCTCCGCCGGGATGCAGGTTCCATCCAAGATGTAGCTATACTATGGATATCTGTAAACGCGAGAAACCTAGACTAGTAGAAATAGAGCCAGGGCACCACGTTGCATGCTGGCTTTACTCGAGGTGATACAAAGATGAGTGAAATACTCGTACGAGTAGAGGATTTAAAGAAGTATTTTCCTATCAAGGGCTTCTTGTTCACAAAGGCTTACGTTAGAGCTGTTGATGGCATAAGTTTTGAGATACGTAAAGGTGAAACCCTAGGTCTAGTCGGAGAAAGCGGGTGCGGTAAGACAACAACTGGAAGACTATTACTCCGGTTAATAGAGCCTACAAGCGGTAAAATATTTTTCGAAGGCAAAGATATATCGAAGCTAAAGGGGAAGGCATTAAAAGAGTTCAGAAGAGAAGCTCAAATGGTATTCCAGGATCCCTATACTAGCTTGGATCCCCGCATGACTGTCTTCGATATAATAATGGAGCCTCTTAGAATACATCATATAAAGGTACCTGATCCGGAAAAATTCGTTATAGACCTATTATATAAGGTCGGATTAAATGAAACACACGTTTATAGATACCCCCATGAGTTTTCCGGAGGACAGAGGCAGAGAATAGCCGTAGCACGTGTCTTAGCATTAAAACCTAAGTTTATAGTGTTAGATGAACCTACTTCTGCACTAGATGTATCGGTTCAAGCACAAATATTAAATCTATTAAAGGAATTACAGAAAGAATACAATTTAACCTACTTGTTCATTAGCCACGATCTAGGAGTAGTCAAGTATATGAGTGATAGAGTAGCCGTAATGTATCTTGGAAAAATAGTTGAACTAGCACCAGCAGAAGAATTATTCGAAAAACCCTTACACCCATATACCAAGATGCTCTTAGCAGCGCTTCCAATACCGGATCCCGAGTACCATAAAAAGAAGCCGAGAACAAAAATTCTAGGAGAACCTGGAAGCCCTATTAACCCTCCACCAGGATGCAGGTTCCATCCAAGATGCCCTATAGTAAAGGATAAGTGTAGGAGAGAAGAACCCCAACTGGTTGAAGTTGAACGGGAACACTGGGTTGCTTGCTGGCATTATAGTTGATGTATTATTTTTGATATAAAGAATCCTTCTGTTCTATGAATATGAGGGAAGAATCTTCTCACCTTAGCAGCTATTCCATAAGCATTATATCCGAAACTGCCTTTCCGTAAAGGTTCTTCTAGTATTATATCCGGCTTGTCCCCTACTATTTTTTCTATGACTTCCTCTCCCTCCCATGGAATTAGAGAACACGTGGCATAGATTGTTTCTTCTGCTTCTTCAACTACAGTGTTGAGGAGCCCATATTGGATTTTAGGGAATCTCTTTATCCATGAGATATCGTCTAAGTGGAGTTTTACTGCTGGATCCCTGGGAATAGTTCCACTTGAACTACACGGCGCGTCTAGTAGGGCCTTGTCTACTCTACTACGAGTTATCCTATGCATGGAGTCAGCCAACAATATTTCTACTCTGCTCATGTCTACACCATAGTGTTTGAGTAATTTTACCATATTATTCAATCTGTTCCTCGATATATCTACAAGGATAAGATCAGCCTTATTATCAGTTAGCTGCATGATTAGGCTAGCCTTAATCCCGGGAGCCGCACATGCATCAAGGACTTTCTCACCGGGGTTTGGTTTTAGTGCTTCTACAACCATGGCGCTTGCTTTATCCTGTGTTATTATATAGCCTTGTTTTAATAGTTCTAGCTGATATAATGGTTTCTTATAGTCTATTACTTTAATCATATACCATAAATCCTTATCAACCTCGAAAACTACGTCCTCAGCCTCCAATAGTTTGAGAGCCCTATCATAGTCTATTTTCAATGTGTTTATTCTTATCCAATAATATTCATTATTCATAGCATGCAAGAGTTTCAATGCCTCATTATAACCAAGGTGCTTAACTATTAGACTGGTAAACCACAAAGGATAAGATTTCTCAACAGCCAATTTCTCTATTCTATCCCCTATACTTCTAATTGCTTCATCGAAGTCTATGTGTTTTGGAAGAGATTTAATATACCTTTTTCTAACTCTATTATACTCTTTCAGACTCCCGAGGTATTTTTCCCCAAAGAAGCTTAACCATAACATTATTAGCCTTCTATAACCCTTGTTAGCACCATATATTTTTCTTTCAAGAAATCTCAATTTATAGTAATCAGAGACTACTCTCCACGACGTTTCATAGAACCTCCTAAGACTATAGTCCTTCAACTTTTCTTTCATGTCTCTAACAACATATTGGAACGCCTTATCGAACGATAACTTATACTTATGTGCATAGTATAATAGCCTCGATGTAAATGTTACTAGGCGTTCAATATATTTCGACACGTTATCTACCTTGTAATACTAGAGGATGCCTTCATGGAAGCTAATGATTGTTTTCATAACATAAAAGTTTTAATTGTCAACCCTCTTTTCGAAACACGGAGGACATTCGTTTAGACTATTAACTAGATATAGCATCAATGACTACCCCATGCTATTCCATTAACCTCTCTGGTGTTGGAGGGTTGATTGGAGTAGACATATATGTTGTATTAGGGCTTCTAGCCGCGTTGTATATAGCGTGGAACCTCGGTGCAAATGATGCAGCAAATCCTACAAATATGGCTGTAGGTTCTGGTGCCATTACGCTTAGGAAAGCGATATTGCTATTTGTGATTTTTGCGACGATAGGTGCTATCGTACAAGGATACATGGTTATGAAGACTATTGGAAAGGGTGTTGTACCTAACATAGATGCCGTTGGAGCACTTTCGGCTAGTGTTGCTGCTGGCTTATGGGTAACGCTATCGACATGGAAGGGATTACCTGTCTCAACAACACATAGCAGTGTTGGAGCAGTATTAGGGATAGGATTTGCATATATGGTGTTAAAGCACCAGCAGACCTCAATTAACTGGGATATTGTTGAAAAAGTTGTGTTAAGCTGGATTACGTCTCCTCTACTAGCAATAGTCTTAAGCATGGGCTTATATTTATGGTTTTCCAGAATAGCTTTGAACTTATACAATAAGGGCTATAATGTAGATAAAATCTTCAAATACCTATTACTAGCGAGCCTAGCTTTCTCAGCATACGCCTATGGCACAAATGATGTCGGTAATGCAACGGGAGTATACGTAACAGTTATCTCAAAGTTATACGGGCTCCCCGATATGAATACTATGTTCTTCTTAGCACTACTTGGATCAGTAGGTATAGCACTAGGAGCTTTCACCTGGGGTTACAGAGTTATAAGAACAGTAGGCTTTGAGATAACGAGACTAGACTACGTAACTGGTAGCGCAGCGGGCCTATCAAACGCCCTAATAGTATGGGTCTTCAGTACCGTTCCCAAGGTACTATTTGGTTACGGAATGCCTATATCAACAACACATGCAAGTGTGTCATCAATTATAGGCGTTGGTATTGCAAAAGAGAGAAGCTTAAAGGCTATTAACTGGAAGACTGTTGGAATTATAATAATTTCATGGCTACTCACAGTACCTATAGCCGCATCAATTAGTTTTATAATATACTTTATACTAACCATTATATGAGGCCGAGATCATGGCTGCAACCTGGAGCTGGATTGCTCGTGCACGTCAAAGAGAAATAATAGAGATCTATAACAAGCACATAGATAAAATAATTGAAACTGTTGAACACACACTTAAAATGATAGAATACTATAAAGTTAGAGATCTCGAAAACGCAAAGAAAGAATACGATATAGTGTTCAATAAGGAGAGAGAAGCAGACGATATAAAGAGACAAATAATAGCAGAGCTTTCAAAAGAATTATTCCATCCTATAGATAGAGAGGAGCTGCTTAGAATGATTCTAACAACCGATGATATAGCAGCATACGCTAAGGCTATGACCCGTAGACTCTTACTAATAATAGAGGAGGAACTAGATGAGGGAATAGTCGAAGACTTAATGCGAATGGCGTCGCGTGTATTAAATGCAACGAAGCTAATTAAGGAGGCTGCCAGAAAACTAATAGAGAACCCCAAGGAGGCATTAGAAATAGCCGACCGCATAGAGAGACTAGAGGAAGAAGTTGACGAGATAAGAATGGAGGCGTTGGAAAAGGTTATGGTATTCTGCGATAAATCCAAGAATTCATTATGTATTATCTCTAAGGACCTGGTAGACTCTTTAGAGAATGCCAGTGATAGATGTGAAGATACAGCTGACGTAATACGTAGCATAGCACTACTAAGATAATGTTTCAAGTATCTTTTCCGATAATTTATTTTTGCCCGACAAGTATAGTTTAATGGTGATTCTATGAGATACCTAGCATTATATAAGAGTAGTAGTGGTTACTTTGAAGTAGAACTAGAAGAAAAAGATAATCTAAAAATAATTGATATCATACACGCTGGTAGATTACCAAGTAGAGCACAGGACCTTGAGGAGCAAGCTTGGGAGATTGCGTGGAGAAGCCCCCTTTATTGGGAATATGTTGTCAACATGCTGCACTACGTCATAGTACCCTCGAAGGGTTGGCAGGTGAACCAGGAATTTCCTGTCTGGATACCCCATTATATCGCAATAATAGGTGCAAGAGCGTTAAAAGATGCAGTACTCAATCTCTACGAATACAATAGCTTGCTAGAAGAGGGTAAGAGGGATGAAGCACGTAGTAGGTGGAGGAACGCCATATTATTTCTAGGATTATCTGAGCAAGTATACTGGCGGCTAACATTAGAATTAATTCCAGGGCTCTCAGGTTTCCTTAGGCGATTTAGAGAACACCTACAAGATATGATGGCGACTAAAAAAGTATCTGAGAAAATACTAGAACCACTTGTAGTGTTTGCTGAAGAGTTCCCATCAACTGATGGTGGTGATGCACCAATAACAAGGGTCGGATGGAGTAATAAGTGGCTTGATCTAGTAGAGCAAGCCTATGATCATCTTGGCTTTAAGCATGTTTACGTTCACTTCGACTACGAGGACTATGAGAAAAAGTCTAGGGAGATAGCGAAAAAGAAGCCCTACATAGAGTTTGATGGTAACTTGCTGTTCTTTGAACAGTTATCGCCAATATTTCTTGAAGAGGCTGGTTAGGGTAGAGAGGGTTTTAGAGCTCTAACTATTTTTATTAAATGTTCTTCCTCATCCTTCATACCATAGGTCAGTACTATTATGTCACCGTAACATAATTCATTGCGTTCTATTAAAGCGCGGTAGGTTTCTTTTAACCCGCTCATATAGTCTTCTGCTTCAACTTTAAGGGATTTTACTCCCCATATTATTGATAGCTTCCTTAATACTTTATCATTATTTGACGTCACGTAGAATGGTATACCTGGTCTATACTTTGCTATTCTCAAAGCAGTATTACCGTGCTTAGAGAATACTGCTAGCTTTGCTTTCAATTCTTCAGATAATATAACTACACTGTATGCAAATCTTTCTTTAACATTTCTCTCATCAAGGGGTTTTGGTCTCGGATAACTGATCTTATCCGAGTACTTCTCAATAATCTTCTTTAACCATTTAACGGTCTCTAACGGATACTTTCCAACAGCAGTCTCTCCCGTAAGCATTATAGCATCTGCTCCCTCAATCATCGCAGTTACAACATCGACTATTTCTGCACGGGATGGTGTAGGGGACTCAGCCATTGATCCAAGTATTTGTGTTGCCACTATAACGGGCTTACCTCGCTTAAGGCTTTCATTTATTATTGTTCTCTGAAGCCAGGGTATATCTTCTAATGGAAACTGCATCCCAAGGTCTCCACGAGCCACTAGGACTATATCAGATTCATTTATTATACTTTTAAGATTCCTAACCCCACTAACCGTCTCCACCTTAGCTATTACTCCTATATCCGTTCTACCGTAATCCTCGATAATACTCTTTAAAGCACGGATATCGTCTCCGCTTCTCACATAACTTAAGGCTACATAATCGAAATCATTCTTAACGGCAAACTCTATGTCTTTGAAATCCTTGTTTGTTATAGCCGGTAACTCTACCTCTTTTCCACGGATAACTATGGCTTTATGTGAAGATATCTTCCCCTCAGTTAATACTCTTGCAACAACTCTATCAGCATAGACTTCTTCTACCGCTAATACTAGGCGGCCGTCATCCATTAGCAAGCGGTCTCCTTCTTCAACGGTCTCAAAGAATTTCTCTATAGGTAATGGTAGTTTTCGTTCTCCTTTCTCAGCCTTATCGGCTAATACTATCTCTACAATATCACCACGCTTAACACTAAAGGGTTCTTCAATAACACCCAGTCTAACTGAAGGACCTTGAAGATCCCCTATTAAAGCTATATGCCTTCTCGTATTCTTCTCAGCCTCTCTCACGTTTTTCACAAGACTTAGCCATTCATCTATATCTCCATGACTAAAGTTTATCCGGAAGGCTGCTACACCCTCTCTAGCCATAGCTGTTATAGTTTCTAGAGAAGAAGAAGCTGGCCCTAGGGTCGCAATTATCTTTACACGTGGATAAGGCATTGATTACACTACCTCTTTTCCGTTGTTAGAGTTTTCAGCTCAGCTAGTGCTGTTCTAACACTCTCCATAATTTTCTTTATGTCTACAACCATTATCTTTCCTCCCTTTCCTATGGTGTAAGGTACCCAGTCAAGAGAGTGAGAAGCTCCTTTAAGCTTACGTACTCTAAGCCTTCTCAGAGGAATACCTAATTGCTCTAGGCTTGGGTCAAACCCCATTTCAACAAAGGAATCCGATAAATACTCCATTGCTGAATATATTTGGTCTAATCCAGGAATACCAGTATGTAATACTATTACCGATATAATATTATAACGCTTACATAAACCCTTTAAACCCTTAATAAAATCTAATACTATACCAGGCTCATTCCTTAATATTATCTCGTTTATACTATCAATAACTAGTAACTTTATCTCAGAGGCATGTGGTTTAACCACGTTGTACATAGTGTTTAAAGCCTCTATAGGATTCATAGGGTCAACGGCTGTATACTCGGATTCCTCTAAACCAGGCACCCTAACTAAGAACCCGTCAAGAACAAGAACTCTATTCTTAATTTCATCAATACTAATATTTTTAGCTGAAGTCAGGTCAGCAAGTACTCCGGTAGGATCCTCATCGAATACTATGTATACCACTTTTCCACTATTTGATAAAACATTTAAAACAGCATAACGTATGAAGACGCTTTTACCAATACCGGGAGGACCGGCAAAAACAATTAAGCTACCTTTACGAACACCTTCGACTAGATTATCGAAAACTGGTATGCCCAACTTAACAAGACTCAACTAACCACCACTAAAACTATAATCAATTAAAAATTAAAAAATACCGGAAAATAATGCCAACACAAACCACAAAACAATTAACAATATCACTTAAAAACCCTCACCCAATACAATAACACCACGTGTGCCGCCGTAGCTCAGCCCGGTAGAGCGCC
>JALWGO010000106.1 GCA_027038805.1 Thermoprotei archaeon | reverse complement strand
GTTTTACCCTCCTTCTCTAGAACTGGTTTCGCCAATTTAGTTCGCACCTAGCTTAATTTTTTAGTAACATGAGGGTAATAAGGGATTAGATACCGCAAATATCCCACAGTCTAATATGATTATGGGAGGTATGACTGTAGAATTGTATGTACTCGTCTTTAAAGCAGGGAACGAGTATCGGCGGAAAATGATTAGAAAAATACTATGTGACTACGGTTTTAGGGAGTTAGCGGCAAACGTCTTTATATGGGATAAACTTAACCTGGAAAAACAATTAATTGAAAATATTAGAAAAACATTAAACTATTATGACAGTAAATACTTGTTCCTAAGAAAGGGTTCACAGTTAATACTCATAAAATATGCGTTTAGCAAGAGAAATAGTAAGAATTACATGAACGTTAAGAGGTTATTAGAGAGAATCGTTGCATTACAAATAAGTAAAGGTACCTATATACTACTAGCGAAGAACAGTTATATCATCAGTGAATTGTATAAAAATGTTGGGTACTTAGAGTATTTCTACCTGGATCCTATATCTAAAATAGATGAAAAACAATTATCGGAAATGTATGTAGAATACGTTTCAAATATACTAGATAGATTAATGGCGAAGAAGATGGCTATAAGGAATCGCAGAGAAGCACTTGAGCTTTTGAGGAATATAAGATTACTACAAGAAGGAGTTATGGAACTCTCTCATGCAAATATAATTGATCAGATTAGTGTAATTTCAATACTAAAAAAGTTAGGCTCGTTTAAGTTAGAGATACTTAAAAAGTTACAGAATTTATAGAAAGTTTTAAGTACTATAAAACACAAAAGTATTACCAGAGGTGAGAAGGAAGAAATGGAGGTAGAGCTCGAAAAACTATATGAAGACGAAGACGTAGTGGTAATGAAGGCGCCAAGCGATCAAGAGTTGGAGGAACTAGTGATAAAGATAATCAAGGAAAAAGGGAGGCCAGTATCTTGGAAAGAGCTTAGAGATGTATTTAGTGGTCTTGCTGGAGAAGATAGATTAAGAAAAGCTCTAGCTAACCTAATAGAGAGAGGCGAACTAGAAGAACTACCAGACGGTAACTTTGCATTGCCCGGAATGGAGGAAATGGTTGACTGGGAGAAGGCTAAGAAGAGGAGAGGTAGGCTAAGATTCACATATATTAAGCGCAGATTAGCGCTTAGAGGAGTTGCACCTATCCAGTAATATAATTCTATTGTTTTAAGTAGAGAACAAGGACTCTATACTAGAGACAAGTTCTCTAAACCAAGGATAACTCTTAGAGAGCAGCAAGAAGAGTTCTGCTAATAACACATTAGTAAAATAGTAGACGAGCTTGCTTAACTCATCGACCTCTTCGGGAGAACTTGAGAGAATGAGAATCATTGCACTAGGCGTCATAGATCTAGATACAACATCATTAACGGTAACTTCTTGCCTAATAACTCTCGCTGTAAACTCGTTTAAGTCCATAACGATATTGTAGATAGTGTCGGCATATGCCTGTAGTTCTCTGGTAAGCGATAGTATATTATTATTTTTCAAAACATATTTTTTATCTGCCATTATACGTATGATTAAATGGTTGCAATAGTCTAAGTCTCCGATAGCTTCCATACACTTTGAGGTAACCTCATTTATTCTTAGTGGGGCTCTTAGTAATAGCATTAAAAGTATAATGTATGATTGTTTATCTTCCATTATTTGTAGTGTATTTTGTAACGCTATTCTCATATCATTGTTTAGCATTTTTTCACCCACTGATAGAATCTTATGAAGGGGTATAGTAGTGCTTTAAAGAATTCTACAATCAATATAATTATGCCATTAATGAAACCTTTCTCTGAGAAGCTTTTTACTATTTTTTCCCAATCCATTTTTATTATTATTACCGTGAGCCACAATGTCAGTATGACTAGTATTGGTACAGACATCCATAACGGTAGGCCAAGACCTCCTTCAAGTAACCATTTCACTGCTGAGCCGAAGTAGACTGCAGAAACAGTTATCACGATTTTTCCTAATGTTACTGCAACAAAGTATTTGACTATACTATACCCGCTCATACCTACTGGTATATAGATTATATCATCAGGTAATGGTAGAGCAGCAAACAAGAATATTGTTATAAATAATCCTTTTTCTATGACTTTGGCGAAGTTTCTCAGCTTCCTCTTAGTCTCATCGCTTACGACCTTGCTAGCACCTTTTCCTATATAATACACAACTACTTTTCCCAAGGCTGCGCCAACAGCACTTACAATAGCGGTAACTATTTTCAGCTCATCCGACGGCAGAGAAGCGGTATATGCCATAACGAGTATAAGGTATGGTATTGTCGTATAGGGAATCATATTGCCAAGCGCGCTTATAATGAATACTCCTATTAAGCCATATGTACCTAGAACTCCGCTAAGCCATTCATAACTCAATGAACAAAAACCTTTCCTAAAATTATCGTAGACGCTCTAATGCCTTCTTATATTCGTACAAGTATCTTATGGCTCTAATGGCTTCTTCTGGTGATTTGTATACGGGTATCATCACTTCTCTTTCTATTAGTTTAGAGTGTTTTTCAGTATATTCTCCTCCAGGTGCTACGAGTACTAGGGGTTTATCAATGTTTTTTCTAGCCTCCTTTAATACATTGCGCATAGCATTCATGTCAATTGCTGGTGCCTGCATTATTGTTATAATCACTATCATGTCAACATTGGGGTCTCTACTTACTATGTCTATAGCATTCTTATACCTATCTGCTGGTGCATCACCAAGAATATCAACTGGGTTATGTGGTGAGGCAGCCGGAGGCAATACCTTTCTTAGCTCATCAATGGTATTATCGTCTAGTTTAGCCATTACCAAGCCTTGTTTTTCAACAGCATCGGTAGCTAAAACACCAGCACCACCACCATTAGTTACTATAGCTACCCTATTACCTTGTGGAATAGGGTTCCACGCTAATGCCTTGAGTATTAAAGGATACTCCCATAGCTCTTCTATTAGCAATGCACCAGCCTGTTTTATCGCTGCCTCATATACCCTATATGTCCCAGCAAGACTACCAGTATGTGAAGCCACTGCTCTTACTCCATGCTCGCTCTTACCAGCCTTTAAGATAACTACTGGTTTGTGATTCCTCACTGCATTTCTAATAGCATTCATGAATTTTCTTCCATCTCTCACACCCTCTATGTAGGCTGTAATTATCCTTGTTTTCGGGTCAATAGTTAAGAACTCTATTAGCTCTGATTCATCGACATCAGCGGCATTTCCATAACTCACAAACTTGCTTAAGCCTACACCCATAATAGATATCCAGTCTAATACAGCTGCCCCCAGTGCACCACTTTGCGAAATAAATGCAACCGGGCCTGGCTGGGGAACATGTTGTCTATCTGGTGGGTTGAATATCGTATTTAGACCACTATGGGCGTCGTATACTCCTAGGCAGTTAGGACCTATAATTCTCATACCATATTTTTTAGCTATTTCTACTACTTCTCTTTCTCTTTTCTCTCCTTCTCCTCCTATTTCACGGAAGCCTGCACTAATTATTATTGCAGCTTTTACGCCTTTTTTCCCACAATCCTCTATTATTTTTGGGACAACTTTTGCTGGGACAGCTATTACAGCTAAGTCAACTTTGCCTGGTATATCTAGTACGGATCTATAGCATGGGAGTCCGAATACCTTATCGTACTTGATGTTTACTGGATAGATTTTTCCCTTGAACTTACTCACAAGATTTACCATAATAGCTCTTCCAATAGTTCCAGGTCTCTCTGATGCGCCTATAACGGCTACACTCTCTGGTTCAAAGAACTTGTTTAACTCATGGTATAGTTTCTCTTCTCTATTCAACTTTGATCACCGGGATAATGTTTCTCTCGCTCCAACAGTAATTCAAGATAGGACTTTATTATAGGTTTACCCTTTAAACCAAGAGTTCTCGCTAGACTCATTATCTTCTCTTCTGCCTTGTCCCAATCTTTTTCATTGGTAATTATCTCGATTTCTATGAAGGATCCGAGACCCTCTACGTTATCAAGGCTAATGTTTATGTTATTTTCTAATCTATACTTTTTCCTATTCTTTCTCACTATATGAACTACTTTAAATCCAAGTTTTTCTAACATCCTAATTGCCGCATCCATATCGCTTACTCTAACGTTTATTTCTTCTCTACTCTTTGTCTTTATACTGACCTTTGGCCCCTTGTAAGTAAGCTCTACTATATCATTAGCCCTTCTGATTCTTAACGCTTCATCAGTTTTCGCGAAATCTCTACATGGATGTTGGAAGTAATAGTCTACTTCGAATTCCTCGTTAATAAATATCGCTTCTAGTTCTCTAAGCTTTTTCTCAATGCTATC
>JALWGO010000105.1 GCA_027038805.1 Thermoprotei archaeon | reverse complement strand
CCACCATATATAATAGTAATGTATACACAAGTATACAAGAGAACACAAAGATATTTTAGAAAACTAGAAAATACTTGCCTCAAAAGACCAGCTGGAAAAACCCCTTTATGTATTCAGCCTCCATGCATTACTCGATGTAGTTCTACTCCTATTATATCACGTATACTGGTTTTAGGTTTCATTCAAGAATATCCATTTTTCATTATATTGTCTTTAAGAAAATGTATCTTTCCTACACTACTCTTAATATATAGTAAGAGTTCATTGAATCGGTGTTGAATTATTAGGCATGGAGCTCGTTCTGCTAAAACCAATACTCTATTAATCATAGGAGTAGTGGTATTAGTTATTGTAGTAGCAGTAGCGTTAACTCTAGTCATGAGGATGGGTCAGCATGAAGCAGAGCATACGACAACTACTACGCTAAAACCCACACAAACCCAAGCAACCACTACAACTACAAGTACAGTTACAGTTACAAGTACGGTTAAGACATCAGCATCAACCCAAGCTACAAGTACTGTTACATCGTCAACGGTTTCGCTGACAACAAGTCAAACTACTCAGCCAAAACCAGTGGAAAGCGAGATGTCCTTCGAACTAAAATGCGATCAGGGTAGTACTAATGAGGCTGTAAGAGCATATAAGGAGGCCAAAAACTATTGTTGGGGATGGCTTGGAACCCACACCTATAACTGGCAGACAAATCTACCAATAGACAAGGTTAGCGGTGAAGTAAAGATCGGGCCAAGTGAAGGTGGGAGAGAAGGCACATTATATGTTGAGGTATCAAGGGATGGTGGAAGCTACACTAAGGTTTGGAGCAAGAATGTTAAAGCATCAGACACGGTAAGGTTCACTATACCGTTGAATGGAGAAAATATAAGAGCCATAAGAGTACGTGTAAGCCCAGCGCCAATGAGTAGTAATTGGATATCAGTAGACTACTCAGACATCAATGTAACGTTGAAAGAGTATGCGAGTGTAATAGAGCATAACTGCCATGAAGGAGTACATCTCGAAGCCAAGAAAGCATACGAGGCTAGTGGAGACTACTGTTGGGGGTGGCTAGAAACACATACCTACGATATAGGCGTGGAGAAAAAGCTCGAATACGCAGTAATATACGTTAAACTAGGACCCACGAGCGTTCCGGGTGCAACTAGTGGAATAGTAGATATAATGATTTCAAGAGATGGAGAGAACTGGGAGAAAATAGGTAGTGCAAACATTATTGGAGGAGGTCCAATAAAAGTCCTCGCCATGAAAGGACTTGACAAGGATTTCAGGTATATTAGGATAGAAGCTTCCAATAAAACACCGGGACACTTCATCGACTATAGTGCTATAGTCCTCGCTGTTAAAGACTAAGGAATACAAGACAATTGTTTCGGACTATCTCTCCGGGGAGGAGGGATGGCTCCTATGTTTTCTAGTCTATTAGATTCAGAGGTATTTATCAAGAGTGCTTGTCTGTCTTGTAGGAGTGTATTCCATTCCGGGCCTACATTTAACTCTTTTCATCCTGCATATTTCATGTATTTTCTCGTAGAGTCTTCTCCAAGGATAATTTCTAGCTCTTTTAGCAGCTAGGTAGAGGGGGTGTGATGGATTGAGCATGAATGGTTTTACTCTAAGCTTATCATAGTAGAATACACTATTTGTTGTGGAAGCTAGTTCGACTAGCTCTTTAATGGTTTCTAGGTCATCGTTTAATCCGGGTATTATTGGGCCGTAGAAGAGCCATGTCTCTATTCCCTCACTTGACACTCTATATAATGCTCTTACCCTAGCTTTTGGGGATGGAGCTCTAGGTTCTATTAGACTTGTTATCTCCTTGTCGAGAGAGGTTATAGTGAATCCAACATCTACTCTACCTCTATGCTCTACTAGTATGTCAAGGTCTCTTAAGACTAAAGTATTCTTTGTCTGAATGCTTGCATGGAACCCGTTGTCTAATAGTATGCTAATGGATTGCCTTGTAAGCTTGTATGATGCTTCTATTGGCTGGTAGGCATCGGTTATAGTTCCTACTCCTACTACTCCTGACTTCTTCACTTTAACCTCGCGTCTCAGTACTTCAACTATATTCTCTTTCACAGCTATTATCTCGCCCCAGTTCTCTGCTACATCCCTGAGATAAGTGTAGAGTCTAGCGTAGCAGTAGGTGCAGGCGTGCCAGCAACCCATGTATGGGTTTAAGGCATAGTCTAGGTCTGGTAAACCACTCTTACTTAATGCTTCTCTTACCCTAATACTTATTATATTAGGCTTCAAGTCAAGCCCTCATTGAATCCCTTTATTTGTCTAATCCGAGATAGTCTGTTATCTTCTTAATATACAATAGTCTCTGGAGGAGTCTTGAAGCCTTAACCCATTTCTTTGATCCAAGCCTTGTTTCACGGTCAATTATTCTTAGGGCATCTGAGAGCCTATTTGTTACTAGAACTGGTTTTCTACGCAGCATTGCCCTAATGTTTTCTCTTACAAACCATACGCCTATGGGCAGATTAAAACCAGGGTAAATCTCTCTCAATACTATTGCTATTGCCTGCCTCCTCCTAGAGTAGAGGTGTTCTGCTACTGCTAGTCTCGTTGCATAGTAGCATCCACCTATGCTTGCATATGTTGTTCTCCCATGGTATCCCTCGTAGTCTCCCTCAACAACTATCTCTGATTCCCCAGGGTTCCATGTTGATCCAGGCCACCATGCCTCCATCCACTCAAAGCTCCACTTACCTGGAACGAGTATTGCTATGAATAGGTTATCATAGTGTCTTCTAACATATACTTCTATCTCACTTATCTCTGGATAGTCTTTGATCTTCTCTATGAGGTGTTTGGATACTGTGTCGTCTACTGCAGTTATACTCCACCTAGTTGGAACAAGTCTACGAAGCTTCTTGGTTCCAACAGCTCCTATACTTAGTATTCTCTGAATATGTGTTACCGGGACACCTCTCTCGTAGAGCATTATTATTGCTTCACTAGCCTTTAGATCGGTATCAGTGTATGCTCTATCTATTACTCTTGGTATTCTAGGATTACCTATTACACGGAAATTCTTTAAGGGTGCACGAGGGCCCTGGGGTGGCTCGTACTCACTGAAAGATAATACTGGTTTAGGTGGTTTCTCCAAGTATACTTCTACTTCAACTGGTTTAACAGACAATACTACTTCGTGGAGACGAGTTATAAATGGACTATAAACGTCTCTTACAGAGATCTTCTGAGACCCGGTTACAAGACTCCACCGATAGTCTAGGATTTTCTCAAGGCTTAGGTTAACCCATTTCTCAGGTAAATCATAGATACTAGTATCCCCTACTACTGGGGGGAGGGAGGGGCCAACGTTTACGTAAGGATAGCCGTAGCGGCCTATGAAGACTGATGGCGGAGACGATCCATATAGTTCTCTTGAACCGTGTACTCTTCTAAGCTTTACAAGAGCCATACGCTTAGCTAAGAGAGGACAATAACTTAGACCACAGAGACCCTTCCCCCTACATATAGCACATAGTCTTGGGTCAATGCTTACACGGTTTTCTCTAGGCATTTCGAAGCCTCTATTTTAGACTCTACTGCTTTAATGATCCTATTATCCTATGTGGGCTTCAGAGCTTATAACGTGTATTCTAAAAGTATTACCGCTTTATAGGACTTGTATCCCGTTATTGATTGTTTTATTGTATAGTAAAGTATTTTTCTAGAATAAATCAATATTCGTCTACGGTGTAGGAGCCGTGGTTATGGATTGCCGCGAGTTTCTATTGTCTCGTAGATCTATCCGCTACTTTGAGGATAGAATGGTTCCCTTAGAGCTGGTTTTAGAGGCTATAGGTATTGCTAGATATGCTCCTAGCGCAAAGAATACTCAGCCGTGGAGAACAATTATTATACGTAGGCGAGACCTCTTAGACAAGCTGGCTAAACTACATGCTGGTGCTCGCCCATTAGAGAGAGCTCCATTAGCGATAGTCGTATTAGCTGTTCCGGGAGAATCTCCTACCTCATATCTCGTTGACGCGTCATTGTTTGCAATGTACTTGTGGCTAGCTCTCCACTGCCTTGGCTTGGGAGCAGTATGGGTGCAGGCTTTAAGGAATACTAGGGATATTAGAGAGGTCCTAAAGATTCCAGAAGACTATGTCCCCATAGGTATTCTCGCAGTAGGCTGGCCTGCTGAGAAGCCGGAAGCCAAGCCTCGGAAAAATATTGAAGAAATAGTGTTCTTAGACGAGTTCGGTGTTGGGCTCTCAAGGGTATTCTAGAAGCCATTTCCATAGGGGTTTTACTTTTATTATCTTATTGTCTCTTATTATTGTGTCTTCTTGATCCCATGTTATAATGGTTAGTTTGTCTGCCTTGAAGGTCTTGGAGGCTTTTATTAG